>NZ_JADDRN010000079.1:0-323 GCF_017355445.1 Delftia sp. SD018 | reverse complement strand
AGATAACTATCAACACTAAAGCAGTCTCACACGAGACTGCTTTAGTGTTGAGTCAAATATTATAGCACGCTTTTTCGTGCTCTTTTCGCTTCCTCCAGCCGCTTTTTCAAGCTGCTGCCACCAGCGCGATCTTGGTGGAGGATGACGGGATCGAACCGACGACCCCCTGCTTGCAAAGCAGGTGCTCTCCCAGCTGAGCTAATCCCCCGGGATCCTCGACAACCAGATATTGGAATCTTGGTGGGTCTAGTTGGGCTCGAACCAACGACCCCCGCCTTATCAAGACGGTGCTCTAACCAGCTGAGCTACAGACCCAGTCCACA
>NZ_JADDRN010000078.1:0-324 GCF_017355445.1 Delftia sp. SD018 | reverse complement strand
CGTGGACTGGGTCTGTAGCTCAGCTGGTTAGAGCACCGTCTTGATAAGGCGGGGGTCGTTGGTTCGAGCCCAACTAGACCCACCAAGATTCCAATGTCTGGTTGTCGAGGATCCCGGGGGATTAGCTCAGCTGGGAGAGCACCTGCTTTGCAAGCAGGGGGTCGTCGGTTCGATCCCGTCATCCTCCACCAAGATCGCGCTGGTGGCAGCGGCTTGAAAAAGCGGCTGGAGGAAGCGAAAAGAGCACGAAAAAAGCGTGCTATAATATTTGACTCAACACTAAAGCAGTCTCGTGTGAGACTGCTTTAGTGTTGATAGTTATCC
>NZ_JADDRN010000077.1:0-438 GCF_017355445.1 Delftia sp. SD018 | reverse complement strand
CTCCTACGATCCGTCGGGCGGCATCAGCCCCGTCAATCCGACGGCCGGTTGCACGACGGATTGCGCATCGACGCCTTCCACGCCGGTGACCCCTGGCACGCCTGCGCTGACGGTCACCAAGGCCAACCCGGGTAGCCTGGCTGTGGGGACACCCTTCAACTACGCGTTCTCCGTGTCCAACGCTGCCAGTGCCTTCGGTCCCGCCACCAGCGTGACCATCAAGGATCTGGTGCCGGCAGGCATCAGCATCACGGGTGTGCCGACCGGCGCAAACGTGGCCAGTGCGACCTGCACGCCCAATACCTTCCCCTTCGTGGGCAATGGCACGGCGATCCTGTCTTGCACCGTGAGCTTCACCACCCCGGTGGCAGCTGGCAGCAACAGCAGCTTCAATCTGCCGGCTGTGCCGACGGCTGTGGGTTCGAGCACCAACACGGC
>NZ_JADDRN010000076.1:0-502 GCF_017355445.1 Delftia sp. SD018 | reverse complement strand
CGTGGACAGCCTCAACCAGGTGATCGCAAGGCACGACATCCTGCGCACGGCCGTGCTCTGGGAGGGATTGGCCGAGCCCGTGCAGGTGGTCTGGCGCAAGGCGCAGGTCCAGGCCGAGTGGCTGGAGGTGCAGGCTGGCGCCGATGCGGCGGCGCAAGTGTACGAGCGGCTGGATCCGCGCGTGCAGCGCATCGAAGTGCGCAAGGCACCGATGATCCGCGCCGTGGCGGCGCAGGATGCGCCCCAGGGCCGCTGGCTGCTGCAGCTGCTGACCCACCATCTGGTGCTGGACCACACGACGCTGGAGCGCATCGTCGAGGAGATTGGTCTGATCCGCCAGGGGCGCGAGCATGCGCTGCCCCGGCCGCTGCCGTTCAGGCGCTTCGTGGTCCAGGCACGGCTGGGGGTGAGCGCCAGGGAGCACGAAGAGTTCTTTCGCGCCATGCTGGGCGATGTGGATGAGCCCACGGCGCCTTTCGGCCTGCTGGACGTGCAGGGTGAC
>NZ_JADDRN010000075.1:0-502 GCF_017355445.1 Delftia sp. SD018 | reverse complement strand
TGTGGACAGCCTCAACCAGGTGATCGCAAGGCACGACATCCTGCGCACGGCCGTGCTGTGGGAGGGATTGGCCGAGCCTGTGCAGGTGGTCTGGCGCAAGGCGCAGGTGGTTGCTGAATGGGTGGAGGTGCAGGCTGGCGCCGATGCGGCGGCGCAGTTGCACGAGCGGCTGGACCCGCGCGTGCAGCGCATCGAAGTGCGCAAGGCACCGATGATCCGCGCCGTGGCGGCGCAGGATGCGCCGCAGGGCCGCTGGCTGCTGCAGCTGCTGACGCACCATCTGGTGCTGGACCACACGACGCTGGAGCGCATCGTCGAGGAGATTGGTTTGATCCGCCAGGGGCGCGAGCATGCGCTGCCCCAGCCGCTGCCGTTCAGGCGCTTCGTGGCGCAGGCACGGCTGGGGGTGAGCGCCAGGGAGCACGAAGAGTTCTTTCGCGCCATGCTGGGCGATGTGGATGAGCCCACGGCGCCGTTCGGCCTGCTGGACGTGCAGGGTGAT
>NZ_JADDRN010000074.1:0-509 GCF_017355445.1 Delftia sp. SD018 | reverse complement strand
GGGCGTTGAGCAGTTCGCCCGCCAGATGCTGGGAGGTGCCCGTGCCCGAACTGGCGTAGCTCCACTGGCCCGGTTTGGCTTTCATGGCGGCTACCAGTTCGCCCAGGCTGCCGGCCGCACCCCGGGCAGGGCCCACCAGCACCATGGCGCCCCGGGCCATCACGGCCACGGCGGTCAGCTCGCGGCCCACCTCGGGCTGGCGTGGGCCGGACAGCTGCGGTCCGGGCACGGAGACCAGGGTCAGACCATCTGCAGGCGCCTTGGCCGCCGCCTGCAGGCTGATCGCGCCCGAGGCGCCCGGCCGGTTTTCCACCACCACGCTGACACCGGCCCTGGCCTCCAGTTGCCGGGCCACATGGCGGGTCAGCACGTCCAGGCTGCCGCCGGGCGCAAAGCCCACGATCCAGGTGATGGGCTTGCCCTGGGGCGCGTGCGCCGCCGGCTCGGCCGCGCGGGCCGTGGGCAGTGCAAGGGCCAGCAGGGCTGCGGCGGCCAGGGGGCGCAGTGCA
>NZ_JADDRN010000073.1:0-586 GCF_017355445.1 Delftia sp. SD018 | reverse complement strand
TTTCCGCATCGAGCTGGGCGAAGTGCAGGCCCAGCTGCTGGCGCAGCCGGAGGTGCGTGAGGCCGTCGTGCTGGCCAGCCAGGGGCCGGGCGGGGCGCGCCTGGTGGCCTATGTCTCGCTGAACGAGGAAGTCGAAGACGGGCTGCTCAAGGAGCGGCTGGGTCAGGGGCTGCCTGATTACATGGTGCCTTCGGCCATCGTGGTGCTCGATGCCCTGCCGTTGACGGCCAATGGCAAGGTGGACCGCAAGGCGCTGCCTGAACCGGAAATGGCAAGTACCCAGCAATACGAGGCGCCGCAGGGCGAACTGGAAGAGGCGCTGGCGCGCATCTGGGCCGAGGTGCTGGGCGTGGAGCGCGTGGGACGCCATGACAGCTTCTTCGAGCTGGGTGGTCATTCGTTGCTGGCCCTGAAGCTGCTCGAACGCATGCGCGCCAGGGGGCTGGCGGCCCAGGTGCGCAGCCTGTTCCTTCAGCCCAGGCTGACCGACTTTGCGCAGGCCCTCGGTGGCGAACAGGCCGATGCTCGACCCGAGGTGCAGGTGCCGCCCAACGGCATTCCCGAAGACTGCACGGCCATCACCCCG
>NZ_JADDRN010000072.1:0-689 GCF_017355445.1 Delftia sp. SD018 | reverse complement strand
GGTGCCTTCGGTCCCGCCACCAGCCTGACCATCAAGGACTTGGTGCCGGCAGGCATCAGCATCACAGGCGTGCCGACCGGTGCGAACGTGGCTAGCACGACCTGCACGCCCAACACCTTCCCGTTTGCGGGTAATGGCAGCTCCGTGCTGACGTGCACGGTGAACTTCACTGCGGCAGTGGCGGCCGGTGGCAGCACCAGCTTCAACCTGCCAGCTGTTCCGACGGCGGTGGGCTCGAGCACGAACACGGCCTCCTACGATCCGTCGGGCGGCATCAGCCCGGTCAATCCGACGGCCGGCTGCACAACAGACTGCGCTTCCACACCGGTGACTCCAGTCACGCCTGGCACGCCTGCGTTGACGGTTACCAAGGCCAACCCGGGTAGCCTGGCTGTGGGCACGCCCTTCAACTACGCGTTCTCCGTGTCCAACGCTGCCGGTGCCTTCGGCCCCGCCACCAGCGTGACCATCAAGGACCTGGTGCCTGCGAGCATCAGCATCACGGGCGTGCCGACCGGTGCAAACGTGGCCAGCGCGACCTGCACGCCCAACACCTTCCCCTTCGTGGGCAATGGCACGGCGATCCTGTCTTGCACGGTGAGCTTCACGACCTCGGTCGCGGCCGGTGGCAACACCAGCTTCAACCTGCCAGCTGTGCCGACGGCTGTGGGTTCGAGCACCAACACGGC
>NZ_JADDRN010000071.1:0-689 GCF_017355445.1 Delftia sp. SD018 | reverse complement strand
CCCCGGATCTTGACCTGCTGATCGACCCGGCCCAGGTATTCGAGCTCGCCCTGCGCGTTCCAGCGCACCAGGTCGCCCGTGCGGTACAGCCTGCTGCCATCGTCCGTGAAGGGGTTGGCGATGAAGCGCTCCGCGCTCAGGCCTTGCCGGTTCAGGTAGCCACGCGCCAGGCCCGCGCCCGCAACGAACAGCTCGCCCGCCACGCCTTGCGGCAGCAGGTTCAGGCTGCCATCGAGCACATACAGGCCCAGATCGGGAATCGCCACTCCGACGGGGCTGCGTCCTCCTTGAAGGTCAGTCTTGGTGATCTCCCGGTACGTCACATGCACCGTGGTCTCGGTGATGCCGTACATGTTGATGAGTCGGGGGCTTTCGTCCCCGAAGCGATCGAACCAAGGCCTCAGGCTCTCGGGCTCCAGCGCCTCGCCGCCAAAGACCACATGGCGCAGCGACAGGCCGGAGCCGCCCTCCTCATCCTGCTCCACGGCATGCACCAACTGCCCAAAGGCCGAAGGCGTTTGATTGAGAACCGTTACGCGTTCCGCACGCAGCAAGGCCAGGAAGTCCTGGGGCGAGCGGCTGACCCAGTACGGCACCACCACCAGGCGCCCACCCGTGCACAGCGCACCAAAGATCTCCCAGACCGAGAAGTCGAAGGCGTAGGAGTGGAACAGCGTCCAGACATCGTC
>NZ_JADDRN010000070.1:0-1024 GCF_017355445.1 Delftia sp. SD018 | reverse complement strand
ACGCATACGGCTGGGAGAGCGCAGCGTGCAGGAGTGCCTGCGCCAGACACATGAGGGTTTGTCGGGGCTGATGCACCATGAGCACGCGACGCTGTCGCTGGCGCAGCGCTGCAGTGCGCTGGAGGGAGGCACGCCGCTGTTCTCCACCCTGCTCAACTACCGTTATCTGGTTCAGGATGACGGGACTTCCAGCGCATGGGAAGGCCTCACGGCACTGGGTGGACAGGAGCGCACCAACTACCCGGTAACGGTATCGATCGATGATCTGGGCGAGGGCTTCGGCATCGTGATGCAGGCCAGCGAGTCCATTGGTGCCCAGCGGCTGTGCAGCTACATGGGGGCCGCCATCCAGGCGGTCGTCGGGGCGCTGGAGCGGGCTCCACACAGCAATGCGGGGGCGCTGCAGATTCTGGGTGAGACGGAGCGGACGGCGCTTGAGCGCTGCGGCAGCAGGCAGCCATGCCTTGCGCATGCCGTGCCGCTGCAGCACGCGATCGAAGAACAGGCGCGTGTGCGGCCCGGGGCGAAGGCCCTGGTATTCGAAGCACAAAGCCTCAGCTACGGCGAACTCAACGCCCAGGCCAACCGCCTGGCCCACCGCCTGATCGCCCTGGGCGTGCGTCCCGAGTCGCGCGTGGGCATTGCCATGTCGCGCTCGGTGGAGATGGTGGTCGGCCTGCTGGCCATCCTCAAGGCCGGTGGCGCCTATGTGCCGCTGGACCCGGACTACCCGGCCGACCGTCTGGCGCACATGGTGGAGGACAGCGGCATTGCCCTGGTGCTGACGCAGGCTGCTGTGCGTACGCGCATTCCGAGCGCAGACCGCTTGCAGATTCTGGAGGTCGACACGCTGGACCTGTCGGCCGAATCGGATGCCGATCCGCAGGTGCAGGTGTCGGTCGACAGCCTGGCCTATGTGATCTACACCTCGGGCTCCACGGGCCGCCCCAAGGGCGCGCAGCTGAGCCACCGCAACGTGGCACGGTTGCTCGCTGCCACCGAGGCCTGGTTCGGCTTTGGGCCT
>NZ_JADDRN010000007.1:0-201629 GCF_017355445.1 Delftia sp. SD018 | reverse complement strand
AGCACCGTGGCCCCGGACTATGCCGGCGGTTTTCTCGTGGTGCCCGATGGCTGCGTGGACATCGTCTGCAAAGGCGGGCGGCTGCTGGCCGTGGGGCCTGACAGGGTGGCTGCGCGGCCCGCGCTGGTGCCGGGGTCCGAGGTATGGGGGGCGCGCTTCGGCCCCGGTGCGGCCAGCGCCTGGCTGGGCCTGCCCATGGACGAGATCGTGGGGCAGGCGGTGGAACTGGGCGATCTGCTGGGGCCGCGCGCGCGGGAGTGGGTGCATCGCATCAACGATGCGCAGCCGGGCGCAGGGCAGGCCGTGTTCATCCATGGACTGGTGCAAATGGGCCGCGACGCCCCAGCGCCGGACCGGCAGGCCATGGAGCTGTTCAATGTGGCGGCTGCAGCCGGGCGGGATGAATCCGGTGTGCTGGCTGCCATGCGCGCGCAGCTGGACATGTCCGAGCGCAGCCTGCGCCGCCTGTGCCACGCGCAGTTTGGCTACGGCCCCAAGACCCTGGAGCGCGTGCTGCGCTTTCAGCGCCTGCTGGCCCTGGCACGGTCTGACCGGCAGGCAGGTCTTGCGGCGCTGGCGGCGGACGCCGGCTATGCGGACCAGGCGCATCTGTCGCGCGAAGTGAGGGCGCTGTGCGGCATCACGCCCAGCGCCGCCATGGCGCAGCTGCTGGATTGAGCAGTCCGGCTGGCCGTTTTGTTCAAGACCGCTGCCACGGCGTGGCCGATGATGGCGGCCTACCAGCATTCAACGGAGCATCACATGGGCATCAGGGGCAAGAACCACCAGATCGACAACATCGAGTTCAACGTGGCCGATATTGCGCGCAGCAAGGCGTTCTACGGCGAGGCCTTCGGCTGGACCTTCACCGACTACGGCCCGAGCTACACCGAGTTCAGCGACGGCCGGCTGACGGGCGGCTTCACCACCGGCGAGGAGGTGCGGCCCGGCGGCCCGTTGGTCATCCTCTACGCCGACGATCTGGCCGAGGCACAGCGCCGCGTGGAAGCGGCCGGGGCCGGGGCCGTGATCAGCCGCGCGGTGTTCGCGTTCCCGGGTGGCCGCAGGTTCCACTTCACCGATCCGGACGGCTACGAACTGGCCGTGTGGTCGGCAGAGGCCTGAAAGCCAACAGCCCGCATCTGCGGGCTGTTTTTCATGGGGACTGGGCCGGGCGTCAGTCGACGTTGGAGCCCAGCTGCATGTCCTTGTACTTCACGATGTGCGTGCCCTTGACCAGGCGGTAGCCGCCCCAGATCAGCAGGAACAGCGGCAGGCCGATGTAGGTGGCGACCACGCCAGTCCAGTCGATGCGGTCGGCCATGAAGGCCTCGTAGTTCTGGCCCAGGGTGATCACCATGCACAGCACGAAGGCGAAGATGGGGCCGAACGGGAACCAGGATGCGCGGTAGGGCAGCTGGTTCAGGTCCAGGCCCTGGGCCTCGAAGCCCTTGCGAAAGCGGTAGTGGCTGATGGCAATGCCCAGCCAGGCGATGAAGCCCGTCATGCCCGACAGATTCAGCAGCCAGATATAGACCAGCTGCGGGCTGAAGATGTTGGTCAGGAAGCACAGCGCCGCCACCACGGTGGTGGCCAGCAGGGCCAGCGTGGGCACGCCGCGCTTGTTGACATACGAGAACATGCGCGGCGCCATGCGCTGGCAGGCCAGCGTGTAGAGCATGCGCGTGGAAGCGTACATGCCCGAATTGCCGGCCGACAGCACCGAGGTCAGCACCACGGCGTTCATCACGGCGGCGGCCGACAGCAGGCCAGCGCGCTCGAAGACCAGGGTGAAGGGGCTCACGCTGATGTCGCCCAGATCATTCTTGAGCAGGTGCGGATCGGTGTAGGGGATCAGCAGGCTGATGACCAGAATGGCGAAGACGTAGAACAGCAAAATGCGCCAGAACACCTGGCGCACGGCGCGGGGCACGTTCTTGGCGGGGTTCTCGGATTCGCCGGCAGCAATGCCGATCAGTTCCGTGCCCTGGAAGGAAAATCCCACGATCATGGCCACGCCGATCAGCGCCGAGAAACCGCCCGCAAAGGGCGCGTCGCCCTGGCTCCACAGGGCAAAGTTGCCCCAGACGCCTTCAGGCGCGCCGCCCCGCACGATGCCCAGGATCATGAGCACGCCCACGCCGATGAAGAGGATGACGGTGGTCACCTTGATGGCGGCGAACCAGTACTCGGCCTCGCCGAAGCCTTTGACCGAGATGGCGTTGAGGCCGAACATGATGGCCAGGAACAGGGCGCTCCACAGCATGCCGTTGCCGTCGGGGAACCAGTAGGCCATGACCAGCTGGGCGGCCACCAGGTCCACGGCAATGGTGACGGCCCAGTTGTACCAGTAGTTCCAGCCCAGCGCGAAGCCGAAGCCTTCGTCCACATAGCGCGCGCCGTAGGTGGCGAACGAGCCCGAGACGGGAAGGTTGGCGGCCATTTCGCCGAGGCTGGTCATGAGGAAGTAGACCATCAGGCCCACGATCATGTAGGCCAGCAGGGCGCCGCCGGGGCCGGCCTGCGAGATGGTGGCGCCCGAGGCAACGAAGAGGCCGGTGCCGATGGAGCCGCCGATGGCGATCATGGACAGATGCCGCGCCTTGAGTTCGCGCCTGAGCGCGGTGGGTGCGGCATTCTTGGAGTTGTCTGCTGCCATGGATGTGTCGATTGGTGGATCAGATCCCGCGCGGCCGCTGGCCGGCGCGGGGGCAGGAATGCAAAACAGGAAAAACAAAAGAGCCGCTGTGTCGCGGCCCCATCAAGGTGCATGCACCACGAAAAGGCGTGATTGTCCGAGAACGCTGCCATCGTGGAAAGGCAGGAGTTTAATCCCCCTTCACCCACATAAGCGGAACTGAATCCGAACCCACTGTGTGCATGGCGCCACGCCGTCTGCGGCCCGCCTGCCTGCCTACCACTGTGTCTGCGCCAGCAGCAGCTGGGCCAGTGCCTTGATGCGCGGCGAGGCCTGGCGCGTGCGCGGGTAGACCAGGGACAGTTCGCGGGCGCGGCCCTCGTGCTGGGGCAGCAGCCGCACCAGCCGGCCCGCCTGCAGGTGCTCGCGCACCGCGAACTCCATGACCTGGGCCACGCCCAGACCGCCCAGCGAGCCTTCCACCAGCGGGTCGCCGCTGTCGAAGGTCACGGTCTGCGGCGCAGGCCAGTCCAGCATCTCGCCATTGCCCGCCAGGAACTGCCAGGGCACGCGCCGGCCCAGGTAGTGGTTGTAGACGGCCATGCAGCTGTGCTGCGCCAGCTCCTGCAGCGTCTGCGGCGTGCCGCGCGCCGCGAGGTAGGCGGGCGAGGCCACGGTCACCCAGCGCAGCGGCGGCAGGGCGCGGGCAATCATGCGGCTGTCGGCCAGCGGGCCGATGCGCACGGCCGCGTCAAAGCCTTCCTCCACCATGTCCACCATGCGGTCGGTGAAGCTGGTGTCGATCTGCAGCTGCGGATGCTCGCGCAGCAACTGCCCCAGCAGCGGCACCAGCACGATGCGGCCCAGCATGGACGGCGCCGTCATGCGCAGCACGCCGCTGGGGGCGCAGCGCCGGTCGCTGACCAGCTGGCGCGCCTCTTCCAGCCCGGCGATCAGCGGGGCGCAGCGGTCCACCAGCGCGCAGCCATCAGGCGTGAGCGAGACGCTGCGCGTATTGCGGTGCAGCAGCCGCGTGCCCAGGTCTTTCTCCAGCTGCGCCACGGCGCGCGAGATGCGGGGCTGGCTGGTGCCCAGCAGCGTGGCGGCCTGAGTGAAGCTGCGGCTTTCGGCCACCTTGATGAGCAGGTGCACGGCGTTGAGATCCATGGCATGTCTCCAGATTCGATTAATGCAGTTTTGCATAAGAAAAATGAAAATCTGCTGTTTATCTTCACAGGTGCATTAATTAGGATCGGCGCCATGCCAATGACCGATTCCCCCGGCGCCCTGCGCCACCCGCGCGCCGCGCTGGCGCTGCTGTCCCTGTCCCAGCTGCTGATTGCGCTGGATGCCACCATCGTCTTCGTCGCGCTCGACGCCATGGGCCAGCAGTTGCAGATGGATGCGCACCACCTGCAATGGGTGGTCAGTGCCTACAGCGTGGCCTTTGGCGGCTGCCTGCTGCTGGGCGGGCGCTGCGCGGACCTGCTGGGCAAGCGGCGCATGTATGTGGCGGGCATGGCGCTGTTCGGCCTGGCCTCCCTGGTCGGCGGCTTTGCCTCGCAGCCCTGGCAACTGGTGCTGGGCCGCGCAGGGCAGGGCGTGGCCGGGGCGCTACTGTTTCCGGCCACGCTGTCGCTGATCAACACCTTGTATGCGGCCGGGCCCGAGCGCAACCGCGCCCTGGCCGTGTGGAGCATGGCGTCGGCCGGCGGGCTGGCGGCCGGCGCGCTGCTGGGCGGCGTGCTCACGCAGACGCTGGGCTGGAACTGGGTGCTGTGGGTGCTGGTGCCCGTGGCCTGGCCGTGTGCCATGGCGGCGCTGCGCTTTCTGCCGCCCTCGGCCCAGACCGGGCGCGCCGCGCCGGGCCAGGGCTTTGATCTGGCCGGCTGCCTGAGCGTGACCGTGGGCAGCAGCCTGCTGGTGACGGCTCTGGTGCAAGGCCCTGAATGGGGCTTTGCCAGCGCCGCCACGCTGGGGACGCTGGCCGTGGCCATGGCGGCGCTGGCCCTGTTCTGGCGCATCGAGGCGCGCATCGCCTCGCCACTGATGCCGCTGTCCCTGCTGCGCGTGCCCAGCCTGCGCGCGGCCATGCTGCTGACCATGATCTTCATGAGCAGCTTTGGCGTGCAGTACTACTTTCTGGCGCTGTATTTCCAGCAGATCTTCGGCTGGAGCCCGCTGCAGGCCGGCATGGCCTTTTTGCTGCCCACGGCGGTCTGCACGCTGGGCATCCGCTGGGCCGAACACTGGCTGCACCGCTCCACGCCGCGCGCCGTGCTGATGGGCGGCTGGGCCGCAGGCACCATCGGCCTGGCCTACATGGCCTGGGCGCTGCCGCTGGGTGGCAGCTATGTCTGGCTGGTGCCCGGCTTCGTGGTGCTCAGCCTGGGCCAGGGCGCGTGCTGGACCGCCATGTGGGTGGTGGCCGGCCAGGGCGTGGCGGCTGCGCAGCAGGGCGTGGCCTCGGGCATTGCGGCCACGGCCCAGCAAGTGGGCGCGGCGCTGGGGTTGGCCCTGCTGGTCATGGTGGCCACCGCGTCGCTGGCCGGTATCACAGCGCCCGATGCGCTGCGCGAGGCCACGGCCCGAGGGCTGCAGCAGGCCGAATGGGGTGCTGCACTGATCGCGCTGCTGGGGTGGGTGGTGTCGGCGGGCATGCGCCGCGCACCGGCAATCCAGGCCGTGCCGGGCACGGAGCAGCCAGCCTGCTCGCCTTGAGGTCACTGGCCCGCAGTTACCATCTGCGGCTGCTTTGCACACCCCTCACCCCCAACCCACATGGCAGAAACGAGCATCTCCAGCGACTGGGTCCGGCATTCGCAGCTGGGCGCAGGCCTGGAGCGCATCGAGGCCTATTTCGGCGGGCACGGCTATGCGCCCCACAGGCACGACACCTACGCACTGGGCCTGACGCTGTCCGGCGTGCAAAGCTTTGCCTACCGCCGCAGCCAGCGGCACAGCCTGCCGGGCGGTGCCATGGTGCTGCATCCCGATGAATTGCATGACGGCCACGCGGGCACTGACGCAGGCTTTCGCTACCGCATGGTCTATGTGGAGCCGGCCCTGATCCAGCAGGTGCTGGGCGGCAGGCCCTTGCCCTTTGTCGAGGGCGGGCTGTCTGCCGATCTGCGGCTCAAGGCCGCGCTGCTGCCGCTGCTGCAGGGCCTGGATGAAGACCTGGAGCCGCTGGCGCGCGACGACGCCATCTACGACCTGGCATGGGCGCTGGACGCCGTGGCGGGCCGGCGCAACGTCCGGCGCCTGCCGGACCTGGGGGCCGTGGAGCGCGCCCGTGCCTGCATCCACGACGCGCTTGTGCAGGGCGTGACCCTGGATGCCCTCGCCCAGGCCAGCGGCCTGGACCGCTGGCGGCTGTGCCGTGACTTCCGCGCGCTCTACGGCACCAGCCCCTACCGCTACCTGACCATGCGCCGACTGGACACCGTGCGGCGCCTGCTGCTGGCGGGGCAGGGCGTGGCCGATGCTGCACTGCAGGCCGGCTTCTTCGACCAGAGCCACATGGCGCGCCAGTTCGCCATGGCCTATGGCGTGCCGCCCGCACGCTGGCTCAGGCGCCTGGGCGCGGCCTGAGCTGCACGATCGTGCAAGACCGCAGGGAAGGCGCTTCCTAGCATGGAGGCTTCACACGCTTTCATAAGGTCTGCCCATGACGTTCCCCGTTGAAAACCGCCCCTACGAGGCCATCAACTTCCCCGAGAAATTCAGCCGGTTCACCGGCCAGTGGAGTCCCCGCGTCGTCGCCGAGATGAACGACTACCAGTTCAAGATCGTGCGCGTGCAGGGCGAGTTCATCTGGCATTCGCATGCCGAAACGGATGAAGCCTTCCTGGTGCTGGATGGCGAGCTGCGCATCGACTTCCGTGATGGCCATGTGCTGCTGCGCCAGGGCGAGCTGTACGTGGTCCCCAAAGGCACGGAGCACAAGCCCAGCGCCGAGCGGGAAGCCCGCCTCATGCTGATCGAGCCGCGCGGGGTGCTGAACACCGGGGAGGAAGGCGGCGAGAGGACAGCGATGAACGATGTGTGGGTATAGCCAGCCCGTAGCCATCCCATGAACAAGGGGCGCCGCAGCGCCCCTTGTTCCCGGAAGTGCGGGGCGCTCAGCCCAGCAGCAGCGCGTCGTCGGCCAGCTTTTCGCCGCGCACCTTCTCGAACATTTGCAGCAGGTCGGGCACGTCCATGCGGGCGCGTTCCTCGCCGCTGACGTCGAGCACGACCTGGCCTTGGTGCAGCATCACCGTGCGCTCGCCCACGTCCAGCGCCTGGCGCATGCTGTGGGTGACCATCATGGTGGTGAGCTTGGCCTCGGAGACGATGCGCGCCGTCAGCTGCAGCACGAAGTCGGCCGTGCGCGGGTCGAGCGCGGCGGTGTGCTCGTCCAGCAGCAGGATGCGCGAAGGCTGCAGCGCCGCCATCAGCAGGCTCACGGCCTGGCGCTGGCCGCCAGAGAGCAGGCCGATGCGGTCGGTCAGGCGGTTTTCCAGGCCCAGGCCCAGGATGGACAGGCGCTCGCGGAAGTTGTCGCGCATCTCGGCCTTGACGGCGCGGCTCAGGCGGCGGAAGGTGCCGCGGCGCTGGGCCAGGGCCATGTTTTCCTCGATGGTCAGGTCCTCGCAGGTGCCCGCCATGGGGTCCTGGAAGACGCGGGCCACGCGTTCGGAGCGGGCCCACACGGGCAGGCGCGTCATGTCCTGGCCGGCGATCTCGATGCGGCCCTTGTCCACGGACAGGTCGCCCGAGACGGCGTTCAGGAAGGTGGACTTGCCGGCGCCGTTGGAGCCGATGACGGTGACGAACTGGCCGTCGGGAATGTCCAGCGACATGCCGCGCAGCGCCCGCGTTTCGATGGGCGTGCCGGGGTTGAAGGTGATTTCGAGTTGTTGTGCGCTCAGCATGAGGGTTCTCCGGCGATCAGGACTTGCGCTGTGCAAACTTGCGCTTCAGTTGGGGGATCACCAGGGCGACGGTCACCAGCAGGGCGGTGACAAGGTTCAGATCCTGGGCCTTGAGGCCGATGAAATCGCTGTTGAGGGCCGCTGCGATGAAGAAGCGGTAGACGATGGCGCCCACCACCACGGCCAGCGTGGCCCAGACGATGCGGCGCGAAGGCAGGATGGATTCGCCCACGATCACGGCAGCCAGGCCGATGACGATGGTGCCGATGCCCATGGAAATGTCCGAGCCACCCTGGGTCTGCACGAACAGCGCGCCGGCCAGGCCGACCAGGCCGTTGGAGATCGCCATGCCCAGCAGGATCATGGCGCCGGTGTTCACGCCCTGCGAGCGTGCCATGCGGGCGTTGGAGCCCGTGGCGCGGATGGCCAGGCCCCGCTCGGTGGCGAAGAACCAGTCCAGGCCCAACTTGGCGATCACGACGATCACGAACAGGATCACCGGGCGCATCACATAGTCAGCCACGCTGTCGGGCTGCAGCAGGGTGAACAGCGTGGTCTCGTTGATCAGCGGCACGTTGGGGCCGCCCATGATGCGAAGGTTGACCGAATACAGGCCGATCATCATCAGGATGGAGGCCAGCAGGTCCATGATCTTCAGGCGCACATTGAGCCAGCCCGTGATCAGGCCTGCCACCGCGCCTGCGGCCGTGCCGGCCAGCGTGGCCAGCCAGGGATTGGTGCCCGTGGAAATCAGGATGGCGCAGACGGCGCCGCCCAGCGGGAAGCTGCCGTCCACCGTGAGGTCGGGAAAGCGCAGCAATCTGAACGAGATGAAGACGCCCAGCGCCACCAGGCTGAAGATCAGGCCGATCTCGACGGCACCGAGCAATGAGAAAAGAGACATAGGAGGAGCGACAGGCGCGTGGGACAGAAAACGACTTAAAAAAAGGGCAGGGCCATGTTGCCATGGCGCCTGCCACCGTGGGCGCACTGCCCGGGTTGGTCCCGGGCAGGCAAACCCCGGGTATTACTTGATCACCTGGGCGGCCGACTTGACCAGCGCGTCGGACAGCTTGACGCCTTGCTTCTCGGCGGCGCCGGGATTCACGAACAGCTCCATCTTGGTGCTGACTTCGGTCTTCATGTCGCCGGGCTTTTCGCCCTTGAGGATGCGCACGACCATGCGGCCGGTCTGCTCGCCCAGATCGCGGTAGTTGATGCCCAGGGCAGCCACGGCGCCGCGCTTGACGGAGTCGGTGTCCGAGGCCACCAGCGGGATCTTGGCGTCCTGGCCGACCTTGACCAGCGACTCGTAGGCCGAGACCACGTTGTTGTCGGTGTTGGTATAGATCACATCGACCTTGCCGACCAGGCTGCGCGCGGCGCTGCTGACGTCCACGGAACGGGGTGCGGCGGCTTCCACCAGGGTCATGCCCAGCTTGGGCAGCAGGGCCTTGAGTTCCTTGACCACCACGGCGGAGTTGGCCTCGCCGGGGTTGTAGACCATGCCCACGCGCTTGGCGTTGGGCACGACCTGCTTGACCAGATCCATCTGCTTGTCCAGGGCCAGCAGGTCGGACACGCCGGTCACGTTGTTCTTGGACGGCTCCCAGCTGGGCACCAGCTTGGCGGCCACGGGGTCGGTCACGGCGGAGAACACCACGGGCACGGTCTTGGTCGATGCGACCACGGCCTGGGCCGAGGGCGTGGCGATGGCCACGATGGCGTCAGGCTTGTCGCCCACGAACTTACGTGCGATCTGCGCGGCCGTGCCGGTGTTGCCCTGGGCACTTTGGTACTGCCACTTGAGGTTCTTGCCGGCTTCGTAGCCAGCTTCCTTGAGCGCGGCCTGCACGCCGTCGCGCACGGCGTCGAGTGCAGGGTGCTCGACGATGGCGGTCACTGCGACCGACTTCTCGTCAGCGGCGTGGGCGCCGCCCGCGATGGCGGAAATTGCCAGGGCCAGCGCGCCCAGGGGCGCCCAAGACAAGTGCTTCATACGTGTATCTCCAACGTGCTTGTGTTTGTTCCTGTTTGCTCAGCAGAAGGCCGCACAGGACGGTCGCGGCGCTTCGCGGCAAAGTCTACTGCAGCCGCCCTGTACGCCTTGGCGTTTGGACGACCCGGTTTTCACCTATAGGTTTGTATCTAAAAATTGGCATGAAATCTGCGGGGAATGCCCTAGGTGCAACTTTTTCATGCGTGTTGGACAGGTTTGGCGGTGCAGGTTTGCGTCTTCAGGGGCTTGTTTTTGGCTTTGTCGTGCATTTTTATTGCGTGCAAGCGCCTTTCGGATGGCCTTCTATGCTTTCTGGGCCTGCATGGCTTTGACGGCGCTCAAAGAAAAAGCCTGCACAAGCAGGCTTGGGCAGGCTTCAGAGGAGGGCCGGTGTGGCGTGCGGATCACATGCCCGCGTAGTTCGGCCCGCCGCCGCCTTCGGGTGTGACCCAGACGATGTTCTGCGTGGGGTCCTTGATGTCGCAGGTCTTGCAGTGCACGCAGTTCTGGGCGTTGATCTGCAGGCGCTTGCCGCCCTGGGCCGTGTCGTCCACGAACTCGTAGACGCCGGCCGGGCAGTAGCGCTGCTCGGGGCCTGCGTACTTGGCCAGGTTGATGGCCACGGGCACCGAGGCGTCCTTGAGCGTCAGGTGGGCGGGCTGATCTTCGGCGTGGTTGGTGTTGCTGATGAAGACGCTGGACAGGCGGTCGAAGGTCAGCTTGCCATCGGGCTTGGGGTAGTCGATGGGCTTGCACTCGGCCGCAGGCTTCAGGTAGGCGTGGTCGGGCTTGTCGCGGTGCAGCGTCCAGGGGATGTTGCCCTTGAGCACGAACTGCTCGATGCCGTTCATCAGCGTGGCCGTGGTCAGGCCCTTCTTGAACCAGGCCTTGAAGTTGCGCGACTTGTTCAGCTCTTCGTACAGCCAGCTGTTCTCGAAGGCCTCTACATAGGCGCCCAGCTCGTCGCCCTGGCGGCCTGCGACGATGGCGTCATAGGCGGCCTCGGCGGCCAGCATGCCGGTCTTGATGGCGGCATGGCTGCCCTTGATGCGGCTGACGTTCAGGAAACCTGCGTCGCAGCCCACGAGCGCGCCGCCCGGGAACACGAACTTGGGCAGGGACAGCAGGCCGCCGGCCGTGATGGCGCGCGCGCCGTAGCCCAGGCGCTTGGCCGGCTTGATGCCCTTGGACTCGTCGCCTTCCAGGTAGTAGCGGATGTTGGGATGGGTCTTCCAGCGCTGGAATTCCTCGAAGGGGCTCAGGTAGGGGTTGGCATAGTCCAGGCCCGTGATGAAGCCCAGCGTGACCTTGTTGTCGTCCAGGTGGTAGAGGAAGGCGCCGCCGTAGGTCTTGTTGTCCATGGGCCAGCCGGCCGTGTGCATCACGAAGCCGGGCTTGTGGCGTGCAGGGTCGATTTCCCACAGCTCCTTGATGCCCAGGCCGTAGCTTTGCGGGTCCTTGCCGGCGTCCAGCTGGTACTTGGCAATGATCTGCTTGCCCAGGTGGCCGCGGGAGCCTTCGGCAAAGATCGTGTACTTTGCGTGCAGCTCCATGCCCAGCTGGAACTCGCCCGTGGGCTCGCCGTCCTTGCCGATGCCCATGTTGCCGGTGGCCACGCCCTTGACCGAGCCGTCCTCGTTGTAGAGCACCTCGGCGGCAGCAAAGCCCGGGAAGATTTCAACGCCCAGTGCCTCGGCCTGCTCGCCCAGCCACTTGACCACGTAGCCCAGGCGAACGATGTAGTTGCCATGGTTCTGGAAGCAGGCCGGCAGCAGGAAGTTGGGCGTGCGCAGGGCGGATTTCTCGCCCAGGAAGACCATGGCGTCATCGGTGACGGGCTGGGTCAGGGGCGCGCCCTTTTCCTTCCAGTCAGGGATCAGCTCGGTCAGCGCACGCGGGTCCATGATCGCGCCCGAGAGGATGTGGGCACCGGGCTCCGAGCCCTTTTCCAGCACGACGACGGAGACATCCTGGCCTTTTTCGGCCGCCAGCTGCTTGAGGCGGATGGCCGTGGCCAGGCCGCCGGGGCCGCCGCCAACCACCACCACGTCGTATTCCATGGCTTCGCGCGGCCCGTACTGGGCCAGGATTTCTTCGTTCGTCATCGGGGTGTCTCGCTTGGATATTGAAAAAACAGGATGTTCGGCAGACCGAACGTTCGTTCGGCTGCAGCGCAAATGCCGCAATGCGGTGGATTCTATGACGTGCGTGGACCCCGTCGTTGCTGATAGGTGACAGCGCGGGAATCCGCCCTGCTGCACAGTGACCGGGGGCTGCGGGGCATGGTGCCTTGCGGTGGCGCTACAACAAGGAGACTGCAGGCATGCGCATAGAGATTCCAGAATATAAAAAATGCGTTCACGAGATGCGATTCAAAGTGCGCTGGGGCGACATGGACGCCATGGGCCATGTCAACAACGCCATGTACTTCCGCTATCTGGAGACTGCCCGCATCGACTGGATGGTTGAAGCGGGCATGGCGCCTACGCCGGGCGGGCAGGGGCCGGTCATCGTCAATGCGTTCTGCAACTTCCACCAGCAGCTGGCCTATCCCGACGAAGTGCTGCTCAAGATGTACGTCAGCGACCCCGGCCGCACCACCTTCGAGACCTGGGGAACCATGGAACGCATCTCCGAGCCCGGCGTCATCTGCGCCGCCGGCGGCGGCACCGTGATCTGGGTGGACTTTCCCAGGCAGAAGGCCATCGAGTTGCCGGGCTGGGTGCGGGAGATGATGGGATAGCGGCCCTGGCGCCCTTCAGATGATGTGCCTGGGCACGGCACGCCAGGCCGTGGCGCCCGGAGTGCCTGCGGGCGAGGGAGCCTCGCGGATCATCGGATGAACGACACATGCCGTGTCGTCCATGCCCGCATTCCCCAGGAGGTTCGATATGGATTGGTTGCAAAAGCTGCTGTGCCGGCTGTTTGGCTATCGCTGCCCGTTGAGCATCGAGCTCAACGGCGACAGCATTCTCAACGGCTACGGCGTGGACATCACGCCGGTGCAGCGCATCCAGGCGGCACGCCCCTGGTGGACGCTGGATGACAGGTGCATCAACGGCCTGCGGCTGCAAAAACTCATGCTGACGTTTGCCGACGTGCCGCACAACAGCCGCGTCACGGTCATCGCCCTGGGCGCCAATGACGGCTTCGGCCTGGTCCCGCCAGACGAGTACCGGGCCGACCTGCTGGAGGCCGTGCGCATCAGCCGTGAATGCGGCTCCACTCCCGTGTTCACGGGCCTGCCCGGCATGCCGCTGGGGCGCTTTCCCGTGGAATGGACGGACAACCTGGACGCCCTGAACGCGGTGATGCACGACATCGCCACGCAACAGGGCATACCGCACGCCGGCTGGGATGCGGACTTTCGGGGTGACGAAGACCTGAACCCGGATGGCGTGCACCGCACGCAGGCGGCCAGCGACCGATTGGCGCAACTGCTGATCCAGACGATTGACGGGCTACCGCGCTGAGCCTGCAGAGCCGGGCCGCCGAGCAGCACAGTTCAGGCCGACTGGCGCAGGACCCGCTTCGGTCTGGCTGGCAGCAAGGCGGCGGCCAGCTCGCCGCGCTCGGCAGGGTGCGCATGCCCCTTTGCTCAGAGGGGGAGGGGAATTCGCGACGGATTCGTTGAGCCGTGGAGCAGTGGCTGCAGCATCGGCTGCAGCCCGAGCATCAGATCAAGGTTCTGCACCGCCGCGCCGGCGGCGCCCTTGCCCAGGTTGTCGAACACGGCGGTCAGCAGCACCTGCTGCTCCTGCGGCTGTCCGAACACCGCGAGCCGCATCCGGTTGCTGCCATTGAGCGCACGCGGATCGAGCCGCTGCGCATCGGCGTCCGCCACCAGGGGTTGCAGCTCGATGCAGGGCTGGCCCTGGTACCGCGCCTGCAGCGCAGCGTGCAGGCTGCGGGCGGTCACACCGGCGGGCAGCAGCCGCAGATGCAGGGCGATGGTCAGCACGATGCCTTGCCGGTAGTGGCCATAGGCCGGCACGAACACCGGCGCATGGGCCAGGCCGGCATGCTGCTGGATCTCGGGCACGTGCTTGTGGTGCAGTCCCAGGCCATAGACCTGCAGGGGCACGGCAGTCGCGGCGGCAGCGCCCTCATGGTCCAGCAGTCCTGCGCGGCCCCGTCCCGAGTAGCCCGATACCGCGTGAATGGCCAGCGGGTAGTCGGGGGGCAGCAGGCCCGCGTCGATCAAGGGCCTGAGCAGTGCCAGCGCACCTGTCGGATAGCAGCCGGGATTGCTGACGCGCCGGGCATGGGCGATGCGTTCAGCCTGGCCTGCCTCCAGTTCCGGCAGGCCATAGACCCAGCCCGGCGCGGTGCGATGCGCAGAACTCGCATCGATCACGCGCACGCCGGGCCGGCGCACCAGCGCCACGGCCTCGCGCGCAGCCTCGTCCGGCAGGCACAGCAAGGCGATGTCGCAGTCGTTGAGCGCCTCGGCCCGGTGCGCCGTGCTTTTGCGCAGGTCGGCCGGCAGTTGCAGCAGGCGCAGGTCGGTCCGATCCGCCAGCCATTCGCGCACCTGCAGGCCGGTGGTGCCTTGGTCGCCATCGATGAAAACAAGAGAGGTCATGGGTTGCTCCGATTGGGTGTGGAGCGCATGTTGCAGCGCCTGCCGCATGCAGGCCAGTTGAATCTGACAAACTACGGATTCATGATTCCTGAATTGCTGGCAACCTGGGACACCGCACCATGCGCGAAATCAATCTGGACCGTCTGCGCACCCTGCTGACGGTGGCCGACCTGGGCTCGTTCGCCGCCGCCGCCAAGGTGCTGCACCTGGCGCCGCCCACGGTGACGCTGCATGTGGCGCAGCTCGAAGAGCGTCTGGGAACACGTCTATTGCACCGCGCACCGGCCGGCGTCACCGCCACATCGGCCGGCAGCCTGCTGATAGACAAGGCGCGCCAGCTCCTGGCCGAGGCCGATGATCTCCTGCAGACCGTGCAGCGCCAGATCGCCACGCGCGGGGGCCGCGTGCGCCTGGGCGCCTCCACCGGCGCACTCGCGCACCTGTTGCCCCAGGCGCTGGAAACCCTGGCCGCCCGGCATCCCGAGATCGATGTGCAAGTGGCGGTGATGACCAGCGAGGAAGCCCTGGCGCGCCTGGCTGCCGGCAGCCTGGACATCGGCATCGTCGCGCTGCCACAGCCCGTGCTGCGCGGGCTGCAGGTGCAGGCCTGGCGCCAGGACCCGGTGCTGGCCTTCATCCCGGCCGCCTGGAAGCCTCCGCGGCACATCACGCCCGCCTGGCTTGCGGCCCGCCCCCTGATCGCCAACGACCGTGGCACCCGGCTGTCGCGCCAGACTGCCGAATGGTTTGCCGCAGGCGGCGCCCGGCCGCAGGCACGGATCGAGCTGAACTACAACGACGCAATGAAGAGCCTGGTGGCAGCAGGCTACGGCGCCGCGCTGCTGCCCCATGAGGCCGGCGCACCGCAGCCTGACCCACGCATCACCACGCGGCCCCTGCGGCCAGCACTGTCAAGGGCGTTGGGCATCGCGCATCGCAAAAGGCCGGATGACGACGCGACGACGGTGACGATTGAGGTTTTGATGGGGATGCGGGGGCGTTGAAGGGGGAGGGGCGCCGTGAGTTCGGGGCCATGGCTGATGTTGCTTGCGCCGCATCAAGCGCGGCCTGGTCGCCCGACTTTGCCCCGGAGCTCGCTCGGGTTGAGTACGTACTCCGGGCTGTCCACCAGACGTTGAACGGCCAAATCGATGAATGCACGGGCTCGTACTGGCTGGGACGACCTGCTTCCGAAGTAGACGAAGTAGCTGGCGTAGTCCGGCATGTGGTCCACGAGGATCGGGATCAGCTTGCCGGAGCGGATAAACGGTGCCGCGGTGACGCCCGCGAGCTGGGCCAGCACCTTGCCGGCCAGGACGGCTTGCAGCTCAAACAGCTCGTCGTTGCTGCAGATCGTCGGGGCGACTGGCTGGTCGGCGGCCTGGCCGTCGATCTTCACCCGCCACGGCAGCACTTTCCCCGTGCTCGGATGCCGATAGGCGCTGCAGCGGTGTGTGGCCAGGTCAGCCAACGACTCGGGCACACCGTGCTTCGCGAAGTAAGAAGGTGCACCGCAGATGGGCAACTGAACCGGGAACAGCCGTCGTGCAATCACGCCCTCATGGGGCGACGGGCCGAGGCGAAAGCCCACGTCCACGCGATCCTCCACCCAGTTGCCGATACGGTCGTCCAGCAGGACGTCGGGCTGGATCCCTGGATGCAAATCGCAAAACTCGTCGACCAGGCGCCAGAGAATCGGCTGGAACGTGGTGCGAGGTCCCGTGATGCGCAGCGGGCCCGCAAATTCATCCCGTGCCGACTTGGCGGACTGCAGCGCTCTGTGCATTCCCGTCACGGCCGGCCGCACGTCTTCGAACAGCCGCTGTCCTGCATCGGTCAGCGACATCACACGCGTTGTCCGATGGAACAGGCGCACGTCCAGATGGGCTTCCAGCTGGGCCAATGCCTTGCTTGCCGCCTGGGGGCTGATGCCAAGGTCTGCTGCAGCTTTGCGCAGGCTGCCAAGTTCCGCTGCCTTGATAAAGGTCGTGATGGATCGAAGCTCGTTGATCGCCATGAGTGGCCTCCTCGCGGCTTTCATTGTCATTGAATTGATGCTAATTCAACAACTCAAATGCATATATTCAGATGCCAGTCCCTTGCCTAAAGTTCGTGCCATCGAACCTCTACAAGGCAAAGCTCATGCAACACGTCGTTCTGAACAACGGTCTCCACATGCCCATGGTCGGGTATGGCGTCTTCCAGATCGCCGATGCCAATGAGTGCCAGCGCAGCGTCGTCGATGCCATCGAAGCCGGCTACCGGCTGATCGACACCGCCGCCTCCTACATGAACGAAGAAGCGGTCGGCAAGGGATTGCGCTCCAGTGGCGTGCCGCGTGACCAGCTCTTCGTCACCAGCAAGCTCTGGGTGCAGGAGACCGGCTACGAGCGCACGCAGCAAGCCATCGACAAGTCCCTGCGTCGGCTGCAGCTCAGCTACCTCGACCTGTACCTGATTCACCAGCCCTTCGGCGACGTCCACGGTTCTTGGCGCGCGATGGAGGACGCCTACCGCGCGGGCAAGCTGCGCGCCATCGGCGTCAGCAACTTCCAACCGGACCGCCTGATGGACATCAAGGCGTTCAACGAGATTGCACCGGCGGTCAACCAAGTCGAAGTGAATCCCTTCCAGCAGCAACTGGAAGCCGTGCCCTTCATGAGAGAGACGGGTGTGCAGGCCGAGGCCTGGGCTCCATTTGCCGAAGGCCGCAACGGCCTATTCCAGAACGAAGTGCTGCTCGGCATCGCCCGGCACTACGGCAAGTCGGTCGGCCAGGTAGTGCTGCGCTGGCTGGTACAGCGCGGGATCGTCGCGCTCGCCAAGTCCGTCCGCAAGGAGCGTATGGCAGAGAACATCGCCATCTTCGACTTCGCACTCAGCGACGCCCACATGGCAAGCATCGCCACGCTCGACACCAACACGAGCAGCTTCTTCTCTCACCGCGACCCAGCCATCGTCAAGTGGATGTCCGAGCGCAGGCTGGACATCTGAGTGACCGCGATGAACGCCGCGCAATCCTGCCCCATCCGCAACGAGAACAAGGTCCTGGCCATCATCGTTGCCAGCTACCTGATGATCGTCGTGGACATCTCCATCGTCATCACGGGTCTGCCCCGCATCCAGGCAAGCCTGGGCTTCACTTCGGCGCAACTGTCCTGGGTGACCAATGCCTACACGCTGGCTTTCGGTGGCTTGCTGCTCCTGGGTGCCCGCGCTGGCGACATCCTGGGCCGCCGGCGGATGTTCATCCTGGGGCTGGCGCTGTTCACACTCGCCTCCGTCTCCATCGGCCTGGCGCCTGGCGCAAGCTGGTTGCTGGTCTCCCGCGCAATTCAAGGTGTAGGCGCCGCCGTCCTTGCACCGTCCACGCTCGCACTGCTGTCCACGCATTTCGCGGAGGGGCCAGGCCGCACCCGTGCGCTCTCGCTGTACGCGGCGGCGGCCGGTGTCGGCGCAACCCTGGGCCTGGTCCTGGGCGGTCTGTTCGCTGATTTGGTGTCCTGGCGCGCAGGCTTTTTCATCAACCTGCCGATAGGGTTGCTGTTGATCGTCGCTGCGCGTGGCCACATTGCCGAGACCCAGAAGCAGGAAGGCCAGTTCGACGTGGGCGGCGCCCTCAGCTCGACGATAGGGATGACGGCGCTGGTCTACGGCCTGGTTCGAGCAGCCGAAGCTGGCTGGCACGATGGCCTCGCACAGGGGGCCCTGGTCGGGGGCATGCTGATGATCCTGCTCTTCATCGGCATTGAGCGCCGGGTCCGGCAACCCATCCTGCCGATGTGCCTGCTCACCAGCCCGCAGCGAGCCGGTGCGTACATCACGCGCATGCTCTTCCTGGGCGGCGCCGTTGGCTTCTGGTTCTTCTGTACGCAGTTCCTGCAGGGCGTGCTGCATCTGCGGCCCATGCAAGCGGGCATTGCCTTCCTGCCCGTGACGCTGCCCAACTTTGCCTCGGCCATGGCCGTGCCCGGGCTGGCCCGCCGCTTCGGCAACGAGACGCTGCTTCTCGCCGGCCTGCTGCTCGGAATGGTGGGCCTCGCCTGGTTGGGCCAAGCGCATGCGCTATCGAGCTATTGGACGGGCATCGCCCCGCCCATGGTCCTGATCGGACTGGGCCAGGGCTTGTTGCTGGCGCCGCTGACCGCGGCCGGTGTGGCGGGAGTGGCGCGTGAGGACGCCGGTGCTGCCTCCGGCCTGGTCAACGTGGCTCACCAGTTGGGGGGAGCACTGGGGCTTGGGCTGCTGGTTCTTGTCTTCGCCAGCGCTGGTTCGTCCATCGAGCAACAAGACAGTGCTGCCCTCGCGCATCGCATTGCTGCCGTCATGGACGTGGCCGCTCTGCTGCTCGGCCTGGCGCTGATCGTCTCGTGGTTCTTTATCGTCAAGCCGCACCGCCGCCATCAGGCGACACAACAGGAGGCGCTCTCGTGAAATCACTGCTTTCAATGGCCCTGAGCGGTGCGGTGACAGCCGCTGCGGCGCAGTCTTCCGGTCCTGGCGTAATGCCGCCCGTCGTCGAAGTTCGCCCCGCGTCTGCGCAGCAGGTCAGCGTTGGATCGGCCCAGACGTTCACCGGCGACGTCCGCATCAGCTCACCCTTTCAGGCGCTGCTCCCCGGAACGGCCGGTGGAGCGACCGTCACGTTCACGGCACGTGCGCGGACGGCCTGGCATACCCATCCGCTCGGGCAGACGCTGATCGTCACCGAGGGACAGGGCCTTGTGCAACAACAAGGCCAGCCGGCGCTCATCATTCGCCCGGGCGATGTCGTGACCATCCCGCCCAACGTGCGCCACTGGCATGGCGCCGGGCCTCAAGGCTCCATGACCCACATCGCCATTGCCGAGAAAGAAAACGGCAGCGCCGTGGCCTGGCAGGACAAACTCTGCGAGCAGGACTACCAGGCCGCCGTGGTGAGCGCAGGCCTTTCCGCGATGACCGGCCAGAGGGCACAGCAGCCACAGGAGCCACAGAGGGTCGTGCAGCCTGCGTCCGATTCGCTGAGCCCCAGGCAACGCATCATTCCGCTCATCGCCGCCTTCACGGCAATCAGTGACATGCCCCGGCTGGGCATGGCACTGAACCAGGGGCTGGACGCGGGCATGACAGTCAGCGAGGCCAAGGAAGTCCTGGTGCAGCTCTATGCCTACGCGGGCTTCCCCAGAAGTCTCAATGCGCTCGGCGAACTGCTCAAGGTCGTCGAGCTGCGCAAGCAGCGCGGCCTGCAGGACGCTCCGGGTCACGACCCCAGCCGAGCCGTGTCCACCGGCCGTGAGTTGGTGCTGGCCGGCCAGGCCAATCAGACCGAGATTTCAGGTGGACCGGTCCAGGGCCCGGTGTTCGAGTTCGCGCCGATCATCAATCAGTTTCTGCAGGCTCACCTGTTTGGCGACATTTTCGAGCGCGACAACCTCGATTGGCGCAGCCGCGAGCTGGCCACGGTCGGAGCGCTGGCTGCGACACCGGGCGCAGAGAACCAGCTGCGGTCCCACATGCGAGCCAGCCTGCGCGTGGGTCTGACCGCATCGCAACTGCGGCAGCTGAGCCAAGCGCTGGCGCAAGAGGTCGGCCCCGAGGTGGCAGCCCGCGCCAATGACGCACTCGTGCAGGTCCTCGACGCTGCATCCAAAGGCTGATGATGAGCATCACCCGCATCTTCCGCGCAGGAGCACTTGTCTTGGCTGTATCGCTGGCAGGTTGCGCCTCTCGTTCGGACAGTTCGCCGAGGCCCCTGGTCATTCAGCGCCAGGGCAGCTTCGCGGTCGGTGGCGTTGTGAAGACGGTGCCCGGCGTCTACGACAACGACAAGCCGACAAGCGCAGGGCAAAGCTTCCACGGCGATCACCTCTACGCCTTCTATCAGGTCCCGCAGAATCCGAGGCCTTTGCCCATCGTGATGCTGCACGGCGCCTTCCAGTCGGCTCGGAGCTGGGAAACGACGTCGGATGGCCGCGAGGGCTTCCAGAACCTGTTCCTGCGCCGCGGCTTCCCGGTCTACCTTGTCGATCAGCCGCGCCGAGGCAGGGCCGGCAACAGCACCGTCGCCACGACGACCGAGCCGACGCCCTACGACCAGCTGTTCTTCGACCAGTTCCGTTTTGGCAAGTGGCCGAGCTATTTCGACAACGTGCAGTTCGACCGCCAGCCGGAGACACTGAACCAGTTCCTGCGCTCGGTGACGCCGAACACCGGCGCCTATGACGCCAACGTGATCGCTGAGGCGATGGCTGCGCTCTTCACCAAGACAGGCCCGGCCATCCTCTTCACGCACTCACAGGGCGGCGGACCTGGCTGGCTGACAGCCATCAAGAGCGCCAACGTCAAGGGCGTCGTGGCGTTCGAGCCGGGCAGCGGCTTCATCTTTCCGCCGGGGGAATTGCCGGCCGCCATGCCCAGCGCTGCGGGAACCCTGGCGCCGGAGGCTGTCTCGGCACAAGACTTCCAAAAGCTCACCCGCATCCCCATCGTCATTTACTACGGCGACAACTTCCCCACTGAGCCCACCACCGAGCGCGGCCAGGACAACTGGCGCGTCCGGCTCGCCATGGCTCGCCTTTGGGTGGACGCCGTCAACAGGCACGGCGGAGATGCACAGCTCGTGCATCTGCCTGAGATGGGCATACGCGGGAACACCCACTTCATCATGTCCGACCTGAACAACGTCCAGATCGCGGACCTGGTGTCCTCCTTCCTCACCAGGAAGAGGCTCGATTGACCCTTTCGCCTGGTTCGCAAGAACCGCACAGATGTCTCAGTAGATCGGACGACCCATGACCCACGTATCCATTGACACGAAGCGCCGCGAGTTCCTGGGCACTTCGGCCATCGCAATTTCTGCAGCAGCCCTCGGAGCTACAGCCATGGCCTTTCCCTCGCCGTCATCAGCGGCCGATTACAAGAAGAACCCCTTCACGCTCGTCTATGGCGACGCCATCACGCAGAACCTGCCTGGCAAGGTGAACATCCACCCGGTGAAGTACAAACTCGGCGGCTTGGACATCGTGGCCAATGTCTATACGCCGGCGAACTTCGACCCGGCAAGGAAGTACCCCGCTGTCGTCGTTGCACACCCCAACGGTGGTGTGAAAGAACAGGCCGCCGGTCTGTATGCCCAACGCTTGGCCGAGCACGGCTACGTGGCGATCACGGCCGATGCAGCCTATCAAGGCGGCAGCGGTGGCCTGCCGCGTTCAGTGGACACGCCGATGAACCGCATCGAGGACATTCATGGCATGGCGGACTTCATCACCACTTACGCGGGCGTCGATGCGGATCGTCTCGGCCTCCTCGGCATCTGCGGTGGCGGCGGCTATTCGCTGGCAGCGGCGAAGACGGACAAGCGCTTCAAGTCCGTCGCAACGCTGAGCATGTTCAATTCCGGCAGGGTCCGCCGCAACGGTTTCGCAGACTCGCAGCTATCCACGATCCAGCAGCGCCTGAAGCAGGCCTCGGATGCCCGTGCTCAGCAGGTGGCCGGTGGCAAGATCCTCTACTCGGGCGACGCGGACATGACGGACGAGCAGATCGCAGCGCTGCCCTTCGAGATGTACCGACAGGGCTATGAGTACTACTGGCGCACGCATGCCCATCCCGGCTCGACCTTCAAGTACACGACGAGCAGCCTGCTGGACCTGATGCGCTGGGACGCCACTGACCAGATCGAACTGATCGAGCAACCCTTGTTGATGATTGCCGGCAGCAAGGCGGACAGCCTCTACATGACCGAGGAGGCGTTCGCCAAGGCTAGCGGTGCCAAGGACAAGGAGCTGTTCAAGATCCAGGGAGCAACCCACATTGAAACCTATTGGGTCCCTGAATACGTTGAGGCCGTGGTGGCCAAGCTGGTCCCGTTCTACGGGAAGAACATTTGACAGGGCGGGGGGAAACACTCCGATGCAATACGGGCGTGTGAAGGCGGCTGAGTCCAATGACAGTGAACGCCAACGCAGCCTGGCGACTGCTGGAGGTCCGCTATCGCGGCTCATGCACAGGCGCCCGAACCGGACCTTCACCAGGTGCACCAAAGCAGGTCGCAGTGTCCAGGCCCCAGGCCCCAGGCTCCCCGGCATGATGGAGACGCCGGGGTTTTGCAGACAGCCAGCGAGCCGTCGGGTTTGTCTTTGACCTGGTATCAGGGATCTGTAGTTTGCCGCTTGACCTTCAACTCAAGTTGAAGCTTAAGCTCCTTGTCCTCTCATCACACAAGATGCTGCAAGGATCGATATGCAAACCATTTTGGGCGCCAATGGCCAGATCGCGGTGGAGCTGGCGCGCGAGCTCCATCGCAACTACACGCAGAACCTGCGCCTGGTCAGCCGCAAGCCGCGCAAGGTGAACGATACGGACGAGCCGGTGTCCGCCGACCTGATGAATTCCGCGCAAACCCTGGAGGCCGTGCGTGGCAGCGAGGTCGTGTACTTCACCGCTGGCCTGCCACCAGACACCGAGTTATGGGAGGGGCAGTTTCCTGCCATGCTGCGCAATGCGCTCGATGCCACGCGGGCAGCGGGGGCCAAATTTGTCTATTTCGACAACACCTACATGTACCCGCAAACCGCGCAGCGGCAGACCGAGGAAACCGCCTTTGCCCCGGTGGGCCGAAAGGGGCGCGTGCGCGCCTTGATGGCCGAGATGGTGCTGGCCGAGATGCAGCGCGGCGATATCCCCGTCGCCATTGCCCGCGCGCCAGAGTTCTACGGCCCCGGCAAAACCCAAAGCATCACCAATACCCTGGCGATCGGCCCGCTCAAGGCGGGCCAGAAGGCCAAAGTGCCGGTCCGTGACGACAAGCTGCGCACCCTGATCTGGACGCCCGATGCAAGCCGCGCCATGGCAGCCATTGGCAATGCGCAAGATGCGTATGGCCAGACCTGGCATCTGCCTTGCTGGGACGAGCGGCTGACCTATCAGGCCTTTGTGAACCTGGCGGCTGCAACCTTTGGGGTTGAGCCGCGCTACAAGGTACTGAGCCACCTGGCCATGGTGGTTGCTGGTTGGGTCTCCAAGCCCGTGCGCGAACTGCGTGAACTGCTGCCACGCTACGCACACGACAATGTGTTTGATTCGTCCAAGTTCAAGCGCCGCTTTCCCGACTTTGCTGTCACCAGCTACGCACAGGGCCTCAAGCAAATCGCGCAGGAGTCTTCATGAGTACGCCACGTATCTTGCATGCCGTCACCAATGTCGCTCATTACGACGACCCTGCGCACGCCACAGGGCTGTGGCTGTCGGAGCTGACCCATGCATGGGATATGTTTGCTGCGCAAGGGTACCTGCAGCAACTGGTGAGCCCGCTGGGTGGCGCCGTACCGCTGGAGCCGCGCGCACTCCAATGGCCGCACTTCGATGCTTCGGCCAAAGCCTGGCTCGATGATCCCGCGCGCATGGCCCTGCTGGCGAACACTGCGGCACCTGCCGATATCGTCGCGAACGATTTCGATGCCATCTACTTCACTGGAGGGCATGCGGTGATGTGGGATTTTCCCGATAGTGCGGGGCTGCAGCGCATCACACGCAGCATCTGGGAGCAAGGTGGCATCGTTGCATCGGTTTGCCACGGCTACTGCGGCCTGCTCAATACGCAGCTCAGCGACGGCTCTTTGCTGGTCGCGGGCAAACGGGTCACGGGTTTTTCATGGACGGAAGAAATCCTGGCCGGAGTGGCCCGGTCCATGCCCTACAACGCGGAGCAGGAAATGAAGATGCGCGGTGCGCGCTATCAAAAAGCCTTGCTGCCTTTTACCTCGTATGTGGTGGCCGATGGCCGCCTCATCACCGGGCAAAACCCGGGGTCGGCCAAAGCGACTGCAAAGCAGGTGGTGCAGGCTTTGGCAAGGCGCTAGGGCCGCGTTCCAAACTGCCGCAGGCCTATGCCGCGCTTGCCCGCTTCTTGTGTCCGGTGCGCATGAGCTTGCCCATTTTTTCTTCGGCCGCTGCTTCAGAGGCCAGGGATTCGGATTGCTGGGCCAGTACATGTGAGAGCACGCGGCGTGCGTTGTCGTGGCAATCCATGTTGTCTGGCCGCGCTTCAATATCGGACAACAAAGCCTGCAACTGCTTTTTGCTGGTCTGCAGCTTTTTCTCCATGGCCTTGATATCGGCAATTTTTTGGCGCAGCGCGCCCACGACGGCTTCATGGTCCCAGCCTTGCAGGCCGGGCGGCAAGAGTGCACGAATTTCATCGAGGCTGAAGCCCACGCCCTGCGCCATCGCAATCAGCTCCAGCATCTGCACCATCTCAGGCGGATAGCTGCGGTAGCCATTCAAGCCACGCTCAGCCGCTTGCAGCAGACCGCTTTGCTCATAAAAACGAATGCGTGATGTGGACAGGCCTGTGCGTTTGCTCAGTTCACCAATGTTCATGCGCAACCTTCGGCAAGGGGTCCTTGACCTTCAACAAGACTTGAAGCTTATCGCATTCGCAAGCCCTTCGTTGCGGCGGCAATTTGCGGCGAGCGCGACGTGCCCTTGTCGAAGAATGCGTGCTGGCGGCCATTCAAGGGCCAAGACACCTACCTCGCATCGCCTGGCTTCCTTGTTCCACTGCGTCGCATGCAGACGTACGGCAGCACGAAGAGGTACAGACCGCTCAACAGCAAGAGAAAGAGCGGGGGCAGCGGCGAGTAGCTGACCCAGGAGGGAGGTTCCCCCTGCGCCCGGACAATGAAGTTGGCGAGGACGGTGACCGTGAAGGCGACGGACAGCCAGCGGTGGATTTGCCGGATCCGATGGTTCCAGTTCAAGGCGGCCTCCCTTAGCGGCGCGCCTGGATCATCTTCCACCCGTTCCCCGACGGATCGCGGAAGCCTGCGTCCACGGTGCCGTACCGTGCCACGGGTTCCTGCGTGAATTCCACCCCGCTTGCGAGCATTCGGTCGTAGGCTGCGCGGCAGTCGTCCACGGTCAGTACGAGGGGCGGCATGGCGCCTTTGGCCACAATCGCGCGCACTGCCTGCGCCGTTGCTGCGTCGAGCACGGGCGGGCCGGGTGTGAACAGGCCGAGCTGGAACGACGGCTGTTCCGGGTGCTGCACCGTGAGCCAGCGATAGTCGCCGTTTGCCACGTCCGTGTGGACGCGGAACCCGAGCTTGTCGACATAGAACGCGAGTGCTTCGTCTTGATCGCGCACATACAAACCAACCACTTCAACGCCTTGAATCATGGGATCTCCTGTTGTTCGGGTTCGTTTGTATCGCTTGTTGCCCGGCGTCGCTTCTCCGAAACTGCGGTCGTGAGGTCGGGGCGGTGCGCGGCGCTGACGATGCAGGCGGGCACGCGGCCCAGCTCGCGCATCGTCGCCCGGGCGCGCACCCGGACTGCGCTGGGACTGTCGCCTGTGATATCGCGGAAGGTGCGTCCGAAGGTGCCCAGGCTCGCCCAGCCTGTATCAAAGGCGATGTCGGTAATGGCCAGATCGGTTTCGCGCAGCAGCGTCATTGCCCGCTCGATGCGCCGCGTGAGCAAGTACCGGTGCGGCGGACTGCCGAAGGCCTGCTTGAACGACCGGGCGAAGTGCGCTTCGGACACGCCACTGACCTGCGCCAGTCGGCCGACAGGCCAGGCCTCGTGCGATGCGGCGTCAATGCTGTCCTTCGCGCGCAGCAGCCGGCGCAACAGTTCAGGATCCTGGTGTGCAAGGTCGTTGTTCATGCCGTCTCCGGTGCCATCGGGAAGCATTTTCGTCTCTTGGGAGTCCACGGTTTGGGAATAGACCCCTGCGCACGAACTGTATGGATGGACAGTAGAATTTCGGGCTCGATAGTTTCCACAAGGGAAGGGTCTGGACATGTCCGCAGAACTCGAACAAGAAGTCGTCTCAATCTTCGAAGACCGCCTTTGGCATCACAACGGCTGGGAGGCCCGCGTCATCAAGAATGAAGACGACGATGGCTGGGCCGTTGCCATGACCCAGGACGGCCAGGTGGAGCCAAGCCTGGTCGGCCCGTGGACCATGGGCCGCGACAAGAAAAATCCCAAGCCGCTGGACGTTTCCGCCTTCAACACGCTCGTGAAGACGGCGCACGAGGTGATGCGCCGGCATGAACAGCATCTGGCAGCACAGTTGCACAAGGATGTGCAGATCGTGGTGGGCGGGTCACGCGTGACCGTCTCTCTGGATATCGAGCCCGATGAAGACAATCCCAGCGCCACGCTCACCGCCACTGCCGCCGACGGCAGCGAGCTGGCCAAGGTAGGAGTCAGGCCGGACCATCAGCTCACCCGGACGTCTGCGCAAGCCTGGGCAGAGGCAGGCTACCCCCGTCCCAGCGAGGACTGAGCCGCGGGCAAGGCCGGGGAATCAGGGGGCTGTTTCACAGCTGCCTTCCAAGGCGGATATGCGGCTTTGCGGCTTTGCCACACGCTCTAGATGTGCAGCATGGCCAGCCCGCCCACGCCAAGGCCTAGCGCTGCCACGCCGAGCATGGCGTATTCCAGCCATTTCTTCTTGGTCAGCAGCGCGATGGCTGCAAGGGCAATGGCGACCTGCAGCGCGGTGGTGGCCTGCGCCCAGCGGTGATGCAGATGCATCTGCATCTCGGACTTCTCGTCCCATTGCCGGGCCTCGGCTTCCAGGCGGTCGGCATCGCGCTTGATGTCGTCCTTTTCCTTTTCGTAGCGCTCCACCTTGGCCTGGTAGGCGGCCCGCCTGTCCTCCGTGGTCGCCAGATCACGTGCGAACTCGGACAGCGATTGCTTGGTGCTCTTGGCCTGGAAGAAGGCCCATTGGTTGGCCGCTTCGGTCTTCTTGATGGCTGCGTCGTTCTTGTACAGCCCGGCATTGGCCTGGGTGGCGCCGCCCATGTACGCGAAGATGGCGCCCACCGTGGCGATGACTGCCGTGCACATGGCGATCTGGTTGGTCAGGCTGCCGCCGCCGATGCCGTGGTGGGCGGTTTGGCCATGCTCGCCCTGGGCAGCATGTTCGAGTTCGTGATCGTGTGGGCCGTGGACGTGAAAGCCGCCGGAAGACATAGGTGCCAATTCCTTGATGCAATGGGGTGGCGCATTATGGGGCCGGCCTGGCGGCAATCCAGGGCTCCAGGATGTGCGGGGCGCATGGCCCGCTTGGAGGTCAGCGCCTTGGCTGACGGCCTGCAGATGGGGGAGTGGGATCAGGCGGCAGTCGCGCGGTGCGGCAGCGCTGCGAGCAGTATTTGACCTCGTCCCAATCACGTGCCCATTTTTTGCGCCATGTGAACGCAAGACCGCAGCACGCGCACAGCTTGGAGGGCAGGTGGGGCTTCTTGTGCATGGCGCGGGCGTTCCTGTGGTTCAGCGCGTCAGCGTGGCCAGAGCACGTCGAGCCAGCGCCCGTCCGCTGAGCCAGGCGCCTTCGACGCCTGCGCCGCACATCCAGTCGCCGCACAGGCCCAGGCCCGCAGGCGCGTCCCACCAGCAGCGGTTGACCAGGTGCGGCGCCGGCAGCGCATAGCGCCAGCGGTGGACTGTGACGCGCAGGCCGCCTGGCAGAGAGTCGGACAGAGGGCCGGTCAGAGGGCCGGTCAGGGCCTCGAATGCCTGCAGCAGTTGCCGGGCCACGGATTCGGCGTCCGATTCGATGTGATCCTGGCTCCACCGTGCACTGGCATGCAGCACCCAGGTCTGAGGTCCTTGCGGCACTTGCGGCCCCTGCCGCCCTGGCTTGGCGCTGTCGCGTGCCACCCAGCACAGCGGGCCATCCGTGATTTCTGCCGCATCCCAGTCCAGCGGCAGGGGGGCGTCGGTACGCAGCATGGCCACCCAGCAAGGCTGCATGCGCGCGCTGGCAGCCAGTGCCGCCGCATAGGGCGAGACCGGCTCCAGCAAGGCTGCAGCCTGCGGTGCAGGCACTGCCAGCACCAGGGCGCAGTATTCCGATCCGATCTGCCCGTGTTCAGCGCAGTGCACAGTCCAGCAGGCAGATTCGTACTGCAACTGCTGAACCGTGGCTTGCAGGTGCAGCCGTGCGCCATGCCCCTGTTGTGCAAGCCGCTGGACAAGAAACGCTGCGGGAGAGGTCATGCGCGGCACGCCCACCCAGCGGTCGGGGGCTGCCTCTGCTGGCACCACGTGTGTGCCCTGCAGGCGCACTGCGCGCGGACGCCAGGCGGCGACAACGCCGTGCTGCTCCCACTGGCGCACCTCCTGCACAAACTCCGGGTCCTGGGCCGCAAACGATGGAGCGCCGTGATCGCACTGCCACGCACCCTGCGGATCCTGCGCGCGCCGCGTGCTCATGCGCCCGGATGGGCCTCGGCTTTTCTCGAAGATATCCACGCGGCAGCCAGCCTCGGCCAGCAGCTGTGCACATGCCAGACCTGCCATTCCCGCGCCGATCACCGCGACGGGGGGCGCGCCGTTCACAAGGCCTCCTGGCTGTGCGCTTCCTGGTGGCGATCATGGCTGACCCAGATCAGCGCGCCGGTATCGACGCCCAGTTCCGCGGCCTTGGCGACGACGGATTGCAGCGTCTGCGGGGGCAGTTTCGGCTCCCTGGCCAGTATCCAGCAGTACTGCGTGTCCGGCCCGAGGACCAGCGCCCAGCGGTAGTCAGGGTCCAGGGCGGCCACATGGTAGCCGCCGTAGAACGGACCGAAGAAGGAGACCTTGAGCGAAGCCGTGTCCTGCTTGCCCGTGAACAAGGCCTTGCCGACGGCGCGCTGCCACTGGCCCCGGGGCACGGAAAACCCCCGGTTCACCACCTTCACGCTGCCGTCTGCCTGCGGCGTGTACTCGGCGGTCACATCGGTCATGCCCCGCTCGAAACCATGGTCCAGCCGTGCCAGTTCGTACCACAGGCCCTGGTAGCGCTGCAGGTCGAACGGTGAGACGGGCGTGACCGAGCCTGGCGGGCGCATGCTGGCGCAACCGCTGGCCAGCAGGCCGGCGCCAAAGGCCGCTGCCAGCAGGGTGCGCCGCCTGGCGGTGAAGACAGGGCGGGGGGCGGGAAAGTTCATGCGTATGTCCTTGGTGTTCTTGTCGTCTGCCGCCATCGGGCGACCAGCGGTTGCAGATCCGTGAGATGGCGCACCGGCGTCATGCCCGCGACCGGGCTGGAATAAAGCGCCGGGCATGCTCCACCGGCCCACAACTCGATGGACGGCGGCAGGTGGCTGCGCAGCTCGCCCAGGCAAGCCTGCGCCATCGCTCCGTTGTGTGCGCTGCTGAAGCTCAGCCCCACGATGTCGGCGCGATGCGCCCGCGCGGCTTGTGCCACGTCGCCGATGGGCGTCTGGGTGCCCAGCGATACGCAGTTGCAGCCTTCCAGGGCCAGCAGGGCTTCGACCATGAGCAGCCCCAGTCCATGCATCTCCTGCGGCAGCGTGGTCAGCAACACCTTGGGCGCGGACGGCGGGGAAGGAGGGGCGAGCGAGGCGATCGCCTGTCTCAAGACTCCGGTGAGCACCTCGGTGTACAGGTGCTCTTCGAACACTTCAAAACGCCCCTGTGCCCAGAAATCGCCGACCGCCGTGGTCAGCGGGGCCACGAGCGTGGTCACGAAACCGGCCAGGCCCATGCGCGACTGGGCCAGGCTCAGGCAATGCCTGAGCTGGGCGGGATCATGTGCGGCAATGGCGTTGAGCATGGGGGCGAAGCGGTCAGAGTCCGCTGCGTTCTCTGAATTTGTCCTGGACAAATCCTTGCCCGGCGAGGTGTCGGCGCGGGCCAGCAACGCCTGCAGGCCGTCCAGATCCACGCCCATCAGCTTGCTGGGGCGCAGCCCCGTATCCATGAGCCGCCGGATCAGGGTCAGTTGTCGAACCTGGTCTGCCGGGTAGCGGCGATCGCCTGCCGAATCCCGTTCAGGCCTTGGAAAGCCGTAGCGTCTTTCCCAGACACGCAGGGTGTCCTTGGCAAGTCCGGTCTCGCGTTCGACGGCCGAGATGGGCAGCCCGGGGCCAGGCGCCAAAGGCAGGGGGTCAGAAAGTGGCGTCATTGATCTGAAGGGGACAAAACGTCCAGTCATGGCCGGGATGTTTTGAGGGATTTTACGAATTGTCTAGGACAAAAATATGTTTTGTCCAATATATTACATAGAGAAACAAAGCGCAGGCCCGCTGGCCGCCACCCGGCAGCCGCTGGCGCAAGTGCTTTGTAGATCCCGGTCAGGAGATGACGGCTCCAGGCGCAGGCGAGGCTTCACACCATGATCGCCGCGCCCTTGTGCAGTCTTTCCGGCCACGCAGTTCGTACCGATGATCATCATGAATTTGTCCAACTGGCCACTGGCCCGCCGTCTCGCAGCTGCCTTCGCATGCGTCATCGCCATTTTTCTTCTTGTCATCGCGCTGGCCGTGAGCAGCCAGTCCCGGCTCAAGGAGGCCCAGCAATGGAACGAGCACACCTTCAAGGTGATGTCCCAGGGACAGCGCATGCTCACGGGCATGGTCAACATGGAGACGGCCTCGCGGGGCTATCTCCTGTCGGGTGACTCCCGTTTTCTTGCTCCATGGGATGAAGGACTCAAGGAGTTCGAGGCCTCCTGGCAGGAGGCCGTACGCCTGACCGAGGACAACCCCGCCCAGCAGCGCCGGCTCGACGGAATCCGGCTGCGCCACCGTGAATTCGTGCAGGCGGTGCAGCCGCTGCAGGCGCTGCGGCGGCAAGTTCAGGACGGCACGGCGACCGTCGAGGATCTGGTCCGCGAGTTCTCTCTGGGGCGCGAGAAGGCGGCCATGGATGGGCTGCGCGCACTGCAGGCGGACCTGGTGCGAGAGGAGGAGGAGCTCATGGCCGAGCGCTTGACGCGCACCGAGTCGCTGGCGGCAATGACGCTGGCGTTCGAGCTGGGCGGCGCGCTGGTGGCCGTCGTGCTGGCCGCTCTGCTGGGTACCTGGGTCACGCGCTCCATCACCGGCCCCATCGGCCGGGCCATCCAGGTGGCGCGCGCGGTGGCATGCGGGGATCTGACGCAGCGGGTGGAGGCCACCACCCACGATGAAGTGGGGACCCTGCTGCGCAGCCTCGGCGATATGAGTGATGCGCTATCGCAGGTCGTGGCCGTCGTGCGCAGCGGCAGCGAATCCGTGGCAAGTGCAAGCACGCAGATTGCCCAGGGCAACACCGACCTGTCCTCGCGGACCGAGAGCCAGGCCAGCGCGCTTGAACAGACGGCGGCCTCCATGGAGCAGCTCGGAGCCACCGTGACCCAGAACGCGGATGGCGCGGGCAAGGCCAACGCGCTCGCGCAGCGGGCCAGCGGCGTGGCCGGGCAGGCGGGCGAGGTGGTCACCCAGGTCGTGGACACGATGAAGGGCATCAGTGAAAGTTCGCGCCGCATCGCCGACATCATCAACGTCATCGACGGCATCGCGTTCCAGACCAACATCCTGGCGCTGAACGCTGCGGTGGAGGCTGCGCGTGCCGGAGAACAGGGCCGCGGCTTCGCTGTGGTGGCCTCCGAGGTCCGCAGCCTGGCAGGCCGCAGCGCGGCGGCGGCCAAGGAGATCAAGGCCCTGATCTCCGACAGCGTCGAGCGGGTCGAACAGGGCTCTGTGCTGGCCGACCGCGCGGGCGGCACCATGGCTGAAGTGGTGACGAGCATACGCAGCGTCACCGACCTCATGGGGGAGATCAGCGCGGCTTCCGCCGAACAACGCAGCGGCGTTGCGCAGGTGGGCGAGGCGGTCATGCAGATGGACCAAGCGACGCAGCAAAACGCGGCCCTGGTGGAGGAAATGGCGGCGGCAGCCACGAGCCTGCGGCAGCAAGCGCATGACCTTGTGCAGTCCGTGAGTGTTTTTCGCCTGGGGCCTCAGGCGCAGGGTTGAGGCAGGGTTGGCGCAGGGTTGACGCACCGGTGAAGACACGGTGCGGGACCCTGGGAGAGCGGGCCCCTCTACAGACGCCGGAGCATCAGCTGCTGCTGCCGTCCTGCCCGGACATCGGCCGGCGTTCAAACAGTTGTGCCATGGCTTTGGCGGCTGTCTCGGCCGCTTCGGCGCGGCGCATCTCGGCCGCGTCTTCAAACCCGCAGCCCATGGCCTGAGCCTCGGTGCCGGCGTAGTCGGCCAGCGTCTCGGCGCTGTCGCGGATGCTTTGCAGGGCGCGGGCCACCACATCCATGTGGCGATGGCCCTTGGGCGTCTCCAGCCATGCCAGGGCGAGCTGGGCGATGGAGGAGATCTCTGCACAGCCTTGCTGCACGAGATGGTCCACCTGGGTGAGGGCATTGGACAGTTGACGGGTGCTGTGGCTGTCCGTGGCGGGAGTGGGCTGGGTGGTGGGGTTCATGCCTTGGCCCTCCGTGTGGAAGGGGCGGCGCCAGCAGAGGGCGCGCAGGCGAGTGCGAGGAAAACGGCGTTCATGCTTGATGCTCCATTGCAAAGCGAATTCACTGGCCTTTGCGATTGCATTGATCCGTGAATTGCATTGACAGACCTCGCTTTCGAAGAGGTTGTGCCGCTGTGTGATGGAGGTGTTTTGAAGCACCGGCCCCGTGACAGGAGGCCGGTGCGGATGATAGCGCCGGCCGGGAGGGCCGGAGGCGGCATGCCCGGCCATCCGGTTTTCCGAACGACGCAGGCGTTCCATCGTTCGGATTTCCGTGCCACCTTATGCATAAAAGTAAGGTCGATATAGGCGAATCAAGCAGTTAGCGCGGGGTGCGGGGGCCGGATGCGGCTGGCACGGTCTGTGCACTGTCAGGCGCAGGCCACGTGCATCGTGGTTGTGTATGCAGGGAGACAAGCCCGTCTTCGCTGTGGCATCCGGCCCGTGGCCGGCAGCCGTGGTGGCCGGGCTCGCTTGCAAGACCGAAATACGTCCAACGAAAAAATCCGCATGAAATTCAACCGCTTGACCACCATGGTGCTCGTGGCCATGGTCCTCGGCGTGCTGGTGGGCTATGCCTGCAACAGCTACGCACCCACGCCCGAGGCCGCCAAGGAAATCGCCAGCTACTTCGGCATCCTCACCGATGTCTTCCTGCGCATGATCAAGATGATCATCGCGCCCCTGGTGTTCGCCACCCTGGTGTCGGGCCTGGCCAACATGGGCGACGCCAAGGCCGTGGGCCGCATCGGCGGCCGCGCGCTGGGCTGGTTCATCGTGGCCTCGTTCTGCTCGCTGGCCATCGGCCTGATCTATGCGAACGTGCTGCAGCCCGGCCATGGCCTGAGCGTGGCCCTGCCGTCGTCGGCCGAGGGCCTGAACCTCAAGACCTCGGCGCTGAACCTCAAGGACTTCATCGCCCACGTGTTCCCCAAGAACATCTTCGAGGCCATGGCGACCAACGAGGTGCTGCAGATCCTGGTGTTCGCGCTGTTCTTCGGCATTGCGCTGGGCAACCTGCACAACCAGGCCGCGCGCTCCATGGTGGGCCTGATGGACGAAGTGGTCCACATCATGCTCAAGGTCACCGACTACGTGATGCGCTTCGCCCCCGTGGGCGTGTTCGGTGCCGTGGCCGGCACCATCACCATCCATGGCCTGGGCATGCTGTCGGTGTTCGGCAAGTTCATGCTGTGCTTCTACCTGGCCCTGGCCACGCTGTGGGTGCTGCTGATCGTGGCCGGCTACTGCGTGCTGGGCCGTGACATCTTCCGCCTGCTGAACCTGATCCGCGGCCCGCTGCTGGTGGGCTTTTCCACGGCCAGCAGCGAATCGACCTATCCCAAGCTGATGGAGCAGCTGGAGAAGTTCGGCATCAAGCCGCGCATCATCGGCTTCGTGCTGCCGCTGGGCTACTCGTTCAATCTGGACGGCTCGATGGTCTACACCACCTTCCTGGCCATCTTCATCGCCCAGGCCTACGGCATCGACATGACGCTGACGGCCCAGATCACCATGCTGCTGGTGCTGATGGTCTCCAGCAAGGGCATTGCCGGCGTGCCGCGCGCATCGCTGGTGGTGGTGGCCGCCGTGCTGCCCATGTTCGGCCTGCCCGAGGCGGGCATCCTGCTGATCCTGGGCATCGACCACTTCCTGGACATGGGCCGCACGCTGACCAATGTGCTGGGCAATGCGATCGCCACGGCCGTGGTGGCCAAGTGGGAAGGCGCCGTCGATCCGACCGCGGCCACGGATGACGACGAGTCCCTGCTGCCCACGGACCATTCCGAGCAAGGGCGGCCCGCTGTCTCGGCCTGAGGCCCAGGCGGCGCTGGGGGGCACTGATAACATCGGTGCCTTCACCATGCCCGCCCGCCGCCCCCTGCGCCAGCTCATCCTGCTTTTGCTGTGGCTTGCCCTGAGCGGGCTGAGCGGCTGGGGTGCGTACCTGCTGGCGCAGCGGCTGGGCATCGCCGATCTGCGTGCCACGGGCATGCACCGGCTGGAGCTGTACGGCGCCAGCCTGCAGCGCGAGATCGGCAAATATGCCTTCCTGCCCGACGTGCTGGCACTGGAAGGCAATGTGCAAAGGCTGCTGGCCGAGCCCGGCGACGAGCAGCTCACCAACCGCGTCAACGCCTACCTGGAGCAGCTCAACGACCGCGCGGGCACGCTGACCGCCTACCTGGTCGATGCGCGCGGCCACGTCGTGGCCTCCAGCAACTGGCGGCGCTCCGACAGCTACATGGGCGAGGACCTGAGCTTTCGCCCCTACTACCGCACGGCCATGGCCACGGGCAGCGCGCGCTTCTTCGGCATTGGCACCACGCGCGGCGAGCCCGGCTACTACCTGGCCTCCACCCTGGGCGACGACACCCACACGCTGGGCGTGGCCGTGGTCAAGGTCAGCCTGGACCAGCTGGAGCAATCGTGGTCCACGGTGGAGGCGCCCGTGCTGGTGGGCGACGAGAACGGCGTCGTCATCCTGGGCACGGTCTCCGACTGGAAATTCACCACCTTGCGCACGCTGGACGAGGGCACGCGCGCCGCCTTCGACCACACGCGCCAGTACAACCGCCGCGCGCTGGAGCCGCTGGGCCTGCAGGTGCTGCGCGACCTGGGCCAGGGCGCGCGCCTGGTGCGCATTGCCCGCCATGGCGAGGAATCGCCGGGCTCGGTCTACCCGGTCAGCGGCCGCTTCCTCGCCCAGTCGCGCCAGCTGCCTGGCACGCCCTGGACGATCACCGTGCTCTCGCACCTGGAGCAGGTCGACCAGCTGGCCCAGAGCCGCGCGCTGGCCGCGGCCGTGGGCGCGGCCTTTGTGCTGCTGCTGGCCATGATGGTCAACGAGCGCCGCCGCCACCTGCGGGACCGGCTGGCCGCGCGCGAGGCGCTGCAGGCCGCGCACGACGAGCTCGAGCGCAAGGTGGAGCAGCGCACGGCCGACCTGTCGGCCGCCAACGAGGCGCTGCAGGCCGAGGTGGCCGAGCGCACCCACGCCGAGGCCACGCTGCGCGCCGCCCAGGACGAACTGGTGCAGGCCGGCAAGCTGGCCGTGATAGGCCAGCTGTCCACGGGCGTGGCGCATGAACTCAATCAGCCGCTGACGGCGCTGCGCACCCTGGCCGGCAACAGCCAGCGCTTTCTGGAGCGCGGCGATACCGAAACCACGCGCGTGAACCTGGAGCGCATGGCGCAGCTGGCCGACCGCATGGGCCGCATCACCGGCCAGCTGCGCAACTTCGCGCGCAAGTCCAGCGGCGCCAGCCAGGCCGTGCCGCTGGCGCATGCGCTGGACAATGCGCTGGCCGTGCTGGAGTCGCGCGTGGCCGAGACCGGCGCCCGCATCCTGCGCGATGACGGCGTGCCCGAGGCCGTGGCCTGGTGCGACCGCAACCGCATCGAGCAGGTGCTGATCAACCTGATCAACAACTCCCTGGACGCCATGCGCGGCCAGCCCGCGCCCTGCCTGGAGCTGGCCTGCGCCGTGGCCGATGGCCGCGCCCAGGTCACCGTGCGCGACCACGGCCCGGGCCTGAGCGAAGCGGCGCAGGCCCATCTGTTCCAGCCGTTTTTCACCACCAAGGAAGAGGGCGTGGGCCTGGGCCTGGGGCTGGCGCTGTCGGCCGGCATCGTGCGTGAATGCGGCGGCACGCTGACGGGCAGCAACCATCCGGGCGGCGGCGCCGTCTTCACGCTGAGCCTGGCCCTGGCTCCCTCCACACCCTCTGCCCACACACCATGACCGACGCCCTCAAAGTCCTGATCATCGAGGATGACCCCGACATCGTGCTCGGCTGCGAGCAGGCGCTGCAGCTCGAAGGCATCGCCTGCGAAAGCGTGGGCAGCGCCGAGCAGGCGCGCCGGCGCCTGTCGCGCGACTTTGCGGGCATCGTGGTCAGCGACATCCGCCTGCCGCGCATGGACGGCATGGCCTTCCTGCGCGAGCTGGTGGCCATGGATGCCGAGCTGCCCGTGGTGCTGATCACCGGCCACGGCGACATCTCCATGGCCGTACAGGCCATGAAGGACGGCGCCCAGGACTTCATCCAGAAACCCTTCGCCCCCGAAACCCTGGTCGGCGCCGTGCGCCGCGCCCTGGAGCGCCGCCGCCTGGTGCTGGAAGTGCGGGCGCTGCGCCAGCAACTGGACCAGCGCGACAGCCTGGAGCACCGGCTGATAGGCCGGGCGCCCAACATGCGCCAGCTGCGCCAGATGCTCACGGGGCTGGCGCAGAGCGCGGCCGATGTGCTGATCCAGGGCGAGACCGGCACGGGCAAGGAACTGGTGGCGCGCTGTCTGCACGAAGCCAGCGCGCGGCGCGAGGGCAACTTCGTGGCCGTCAACTGCGGCGGCCTGCCCGACACGCTGTTCGACAGCGAAATGTTCGGCAGCGAGGCCGGCGCCTATACCGGCGCGGGCAAGAAGCGCATCGGCAAGCTGGAGCACGCCAGCGGCGGCACGCTGTTCCTGGACGAGATCGAAAGCATGCCCCTGCCCATGCAGATCAAGCTGCTGCGTGTGCTGCAGGAACGCGTGCTGGAGCGCCTGGGCTCCAACACCCTGATCCCCATCGACTGCCGCGTGATCGCGGCCACCAAGGTCGATCTGCTGGAGTTGAGCCGGCAAGGATTGTTCCGCGCCGACCTCTACTACCGCCTGAACGTGGCCACCGTCTCGCTGCCGCCGCTGCGCGAGCGGCGCGAGGACGTGCCGCTGCTGTTCGAGCACTTCGCGCTGCAGGGCGCGGCGCGCCACCAGCGGCCCGTGCCCGAGCTGACCACCGCGCGCGTGCAGCAGTTGCTGGGCTATGACTGGCCAGGCAACGTGCGCGAGCTGCGCAACGTGGCCGAGCGCACGGTGCTGGGCATCGAGACCGGCTCGCCCCCCTTCGGCCAGCCGGCCGGCACCACCGCGCAGGACGCCGCGCCCCGTCCGCTGTCCGCCGCTGTCGAGGCCTTCGAGCGCGCCCTCATCGCCGACGCTCTGCGCCGCCACGCCGGCAGCCTGGCGCGCACGGCCGAAGCCCTGTCCATGCCCAAGACCACACTGCACGACAAGATCCGCAAGTACGGGTTGGATGGGTAGGCACCCTCAACCCCGCTCCCCGAACTCCACGCTTTCGCGCGTCCAGCGCCGCGCCTGCTCGCTCAGGCTCAGTCCCAGGCCGGGGCGCGTGGGCACGAGCATGCGGCCATTGGCGATTTCCAGGCGTTCGTTGAACAGCGGCTCCAGCCAGTCGAAGTGTTCCACCCAGGGCTCGTTGGCGCAGGTGGCGGCCAAATGCACGTGCAGCTCCATGGCGAAGTGGGGCGCCAGGCTCAGGTGGGCCAGTTCGGCCTGGGCCGCGATCTGCAGGAAGGGCGTGATGCCGCCCACGCGCGGCGCGTCGGGCATGAGGAAGTCGGCGCTGCGGTGGCGTATGAGATCGCCGTGCTCGGCGGCGCTGGTCAGCATCTCGCCGGTGGCGATCGGCGTGTCGAAGCGCGCGGCCAGCGCGGCATGGCCTTCGTGGTCGTAGGCGTCCAGCGGCTCCTCGATCCAGACCAGGTTGAATTCCTCGAAGACACGGCACATGCGCTGGGCCGTGGGGCGGTCCCATTGCTGGTTGGCATCGACCATGATGGGCGCGGCATCGCCCAGGTGGGCGCGCATGGCCTCCACGCGCCGTATGTCCAGCGCGCAGTCGGGCTGGCCCACCTTGAGCTTGATGCCGCCAATGCCGCGCTCCAGCGAGGCGCTGGCGTTGCGCTTGAGTTCATCCAGCGGCGTGTGCAGAAAGCCTCCCGAGGTGTTGTAGCAGCGCACGGATTCGCGCTGCGAGCCCAGCAGCTTGGACAGCGGCAGGCCTGCGCGGCGCGCCTTGATGTCGTACAGCGCCACGTCAAAGGCCGCGATGGCCTGGACGGCCAGCCCGCTGCGGCCCACGGAGGCGCCGGCCCAGCACATACGTGTCCACAGCCGTGCGATGTCGCTGGGGTCTTCGCCCAGCAGGGAGGGCGCGATTTCGCGGGCATGGGCGAACTGGCCCGGGCCGCCTGCGCGCTTGGCGTAGCTCAGGCCCAGGCCCCGGTGGCCGTCGCGGGTCTGGATCTCGGCGAACAGCATGGCGACCTCGGTCATGGGCTTTTGGCGGCCCGTGAGTACCTTGGCATCGCTGATGGGCCGGGCCAGGGGGAGGTAGCAGGACGACAGGCGTATCCACTGGATGCGGTCCTGGCTGATGGTTTCGGAGAGCGCGGAAGAGGTCATGGCTGCGGAGTGCGGTGGTTGGAAAAAGGACAGGGGCAGGCATCAGTCGATGCTGATCTTTCCGGCCTCGATGACCGTCTTCCAGCGCGCGTATTCCTGGCGCTGGAACTCGGCGAACTGCTGGGGCGTGCCGGCCACCATCTCGTAGCCGATGGAGACGAACTGCTCGCGCACCCGGGGATCGTTGAGCGCCTCGACAAAGGCCGCATGCGCCTTGTCGCGCAGCGCAGGCGGCAGGCCCTTGGGCGCGACGATGGCCTGCCAGGAGGCGACTTCCACGTTCTTCACCCCGGCCTCGGCCAGCGTGGGCAGGTCCGGCAGCACGGGCGAGCGGCGCGGGCTGGTCACGGCCAGGGCGCGCATCTTGCCGGCCCGGATGTGCTGGATCACGGCATTGATGTTCTGGAACGAGGCATCGACCTGGCCGCCGATCAGGTCGGCATGGGCGGGCGCGCCACCCTTGTAGGGGATGTGCACGCCCTGGGTGCCCGTCTGCTGCCAGAACAGTTCGGCCGTCAGGTGGTCGCTGGAGCCGTGGCCGGCCGAGGCAAAGCTCATCTTGCCCGGATGGGCCTTGAGGTGGGCGACCACGTCGGCCACGCTTTTGTGCGGCGAGGCGGCTGGCACGACCAGCACGTTGGGCGACTGCACGGCCACGGTGATCAGGTCGAAGTCCTTGAGCGCGTCGTAGGGCAGGTTCTTGATCAGGTGGGGCACGATGACCAGCGGGCCCAGCGAGGTGACGAGAAAGGTCTGCCCGTCCGCCGCCGCGCGCTGCACGAAGGCCGCGCCGATGGTGCCCGTGGCGCCGGCCTTGTTCTCCACCACGAAGGACTGCCTCAGCTTCTCGCCCAGCCTGGGCGCCACGGCGCGCGCGACCTGGTCGGTGGAGCCGCCGGCGGGGAAGGGCACGACCAGGGTGACGGGCCTGTCTGGCCAGGCCTGGGCCGATGCAGAAAAGGCAGCGAGCGCGGCCAGGGCCAGCGCCATGGCACGAAGAATGTGATTCATCTTGTCTCCTGATTTGTGAATGACATCGTTGTCATTTCCGGAGAAATGAAAAAGCGCCGATGCCATTTTTTAGGTTAAGAAATTTGCGCTTTCAGTAAAATGATATCGTTGTCATTTTGGCTGTCAATCACGATTTCTGCGATGCAGGGCAGGCCTGGCGCCCGTGCGTGGATGGCGGTCTGCTATCTTCAGGCCCGTCCCCGATACCAGCCCGCGATCGCGCTTGCCCATGAACACACCCACACCACCCAGGCCCGCCACGCTGCACGACGTGGCCGAGGCGGCCGGCGTCTCGCTGATCACGGCCTCGCGCGCACTGGGCAATCCTTCCATCGTTTCGGAGAAGACGCGCGAGCGCGTGCGCCAGGCCGTGGAGGCCACGGGCTATATCCCCAATCTGCTGGCGGGGGGGCTCAAGTCCAGGCGCAGCCGCATGGTGGCCGGCGTGGTGCCTGCGCTGTCGGTGTCGCAATTCCTGCCCACGGTGCAGTCATTGACGGCCACGCTGGCGCAGGAGGGCTATCAACTGCTGCTGGGCCAGACCTTCTACGACGAGCAGCGCGAGGAAGAGGTGCTCAACGCCATGATCGGGCGCCAGCCCGACGGCATTGTGATGATGGGCCTGGTGCAGTCCGACAAGGCGCGAGAGCGGCTGCGCAGGACCGGCATTCCCGTGGTGGAAACCTGGGACTTCAGCGACCGGCCGCTGGACATGGTGGTGGGCTTTTCCCACCTCAAGGTGGGCAGCGCGCTGGCCGGCTATTTCCTCTCGCGCGGCCTGCAGCGCGTGGGCATGGCCACGGGCAGCGACCACCGGGCCCAGCAGCGGCGCGAGGGCTTTCTTGCAGCCTGGGGCCGCGAGGTGCCCACGGTCACCGTGTCCGCGCCCGGCAGCCTGGAGCTGGGCCGGCAGGCGCTGGGCCAGTTGCTGGCGCAGCAGCCCGATCTGCAGGCCGTGGTCTGCAGCTCGGACATGCTGGCCCACGGCATTTTGGTGGAAGCCCAGGCGCGCGGCCTGCGCGTGCCCGTGGACCTGGCCGTCTCGGGCTTCGGCAATGCCGATTTCGCGGCCCACCTGCTGCCGTCGCTGACCACCGTGCATGTGGACGGACCGGGCATAGGCCGCCTGGCCGCCGAACTCGTGCTGGCACGCTGCAAGGGCCACAGTGCCGGGCGCTCGGCGTTCGACCTGGGGTTCGAGCTGATCGAGCGGGATTCGACCCGCCGAGCTTAGAGGGTCAGCACACGGCAGCCGCCTGGCGCTCGGGCGCCAGCCCGAACAGGCTGCCCAGCACGTGCTGGATTTCATCAGGCGCCAGCTGCCTGGTTTCGGTGCCGCTGGCCGTGATGGTCTTGAGCGCGTCGCCCACCAGGATCATGCGGCCGGCCGGCTGGTGCAGCACCACCACCCGCTTTTGCACGAAGATGGCGTCCGGGTGCGTGGAGTTCAGGTAGTTGGCGGGGGCGAAATCCACCCATTCCTGGGGCGACAGGTTGAAGGCGTACTGGTTGGCCCATTCACCGTCCACGCGGGCCTGCAGCAGGTATTCGCCCTGGTCGTCCAGGCTCAGGCGGAAGGTGTCGCCGTCCTGGCGGACCTCGGTATCCAGCACGTCCAGGGCCATGGGGGCGCGTATGCCGTAGCTGCCAAAGCCCAGGTCGCACAGCCAGCGCCGTCCCTCGACCTCGGCCACCAGGGCCATGTGGGTGCGGGGGCGGCGGGCCGGATAGAACATGGGCCGCGCCGCCACAAAGCGGTAGGCAATGCCCAGGGCCTGCAGTGCCATGGCGAACAGGCCGTTCACCTCGTAGCAGTAGCCGCCCCGGGCGCCGCCGAGGATCTTGCCCGCAATGTCTTCGGGCACCAGAGAGACGATCTTGCCGGCCTGCACGTCGAGGTTCTCGAAAGGCACGGAAAACAGCTGCTGGCGCATCAGCGCATGCAGGGTGGCGGCATCTGCCTGGGCGGAGTCCCCGGCACTGAAGCCGATGCGGCGGAAGTAGGCCTGGAGATCGAAATTGCTGGCTTGCATGGGTTTCCTCGGGTTGCTTGATGGCTGCAACGATAAATCGGGGCCACCAATGCCTGTATAAGCAGAATCCAAGAAAACTGACCTGTACAGATTGGCATGCCCACCACCAACGAACCCTTGCCCCAGTACCGCCGCATTGCCCAGGCCCTGCGCCAGACGCTGACCTGCGGCGCACTGCGCCCCGGCGACAGGCTGATCTCCGCCCGCAGCCTGGCCGAGCGCGAACAGGTCAGCCTGCCGACCGCGCTGGAGGCGCTGCGCTGCCTGGAGGCCGAGGGCCTGATCGTGGCGCGCCCGCGCTCGGGCTACTTTGTGCGGCAGGCAACGGGCGGCGCGGCGCTGCAGGCGTCCCGCCCGTCGTCGCGCCCCGTGCCCGTGACCCTGTCGGCCCTGGCGCGCTCGCTGTTCAGCAGTCCCGACACGCGCCTGATCCCGCTGGGTGCGGCATTGCCCGATCCGGCCTGGCTGCCCACGGCCCGGCTGCAGCGCGCGCTGCAGACCGCCGGGCGCCGCCTGGACGCGCACGGGCAGACCTACAGCATGCCGCCGGGCCGCGCCGACCTGCGCGGCCAGATCGCGGCCCGGGCCGCGCAATGGGGTGCGCGCTTCGGCCCCGATGACCTGGTCCTGACGGCCGGCGCCACCCAGGCCGTGCGGCTGGCCCTGCGCGCCGTGTGCAAGCCCGGCGATGTCGTGGCCGTGGAGCGGCCCGCCTATTTCGGCAGCCTGCTGCTGCTGGAGGACCTGGGCCTGAAGGCGCTGGAGATTGCCACCGATCCCCGCGAAGGCCTGCTGCTGGAGCCGCTGGCCGAGGCCATTGCCCGCCACCGGCCGGCTGCCGTGCTGGCATCGCCCACCGTGCAGAACCCGCTGGGCGCCAGCATGCCGGTGGAGCGCAAGCAGGCCCTTGTGGCGCTGCTGGAGCGGGCGGGCATTCCCTTGATCGAAGACGATGTCTATGGCGACCTTGCAGGCGACGGCCAGCGCCCGCCGGCCTGCAAGGCCTTCGACGCCAGCGGCAACGTGCTGTATTGCGGCTCCGTGTCCAAGACCCTGGCGCCGGGCTGGCGCGTGGGCTGGATTGCGGCGGGCCGCTTCCATGCCCAGGTGCTGCAGGTGCGCCTGGCGGGCGACTGGGCCGGTGCGCCGCTGCTGGAGGCTGCCGTGAGCGAGGTGCTGGCCAGCGGCGACTACGACCGGCACCTGCGCCGCCTCAAGTCCCGCGTGCAGGCCGGGGTGCAGGCCGTCACGGCCAGGGTCGAGGCCAGCTTTCCGCCCGGCACCCGTGTCTCGGCCCCGCGCGCGGGCTTTCTGCTGTGGGTGGAACTGCCGCGCCAGGTCAATGCCCTGGAGGTGCACCGCCGCGCGCTGGAGCTGGGCATTGGCGTCAGCCCCGGCCCGCTGTTCTCATCGCGCTCGGACCTGCCCAACCACCTGCGCCTGAACTGCGCCAACGAGCCCACGCCGCGCCTGCTGGGGGCCGTGGGGCAGGTGGGGGAGATATGCCGGGGTTTGGTCGAGGGTGCTGCGGCGCGGCAGGGGGCCCAGGTCGGCCAGCCTACTTCTTCTCGCGCGGCACGCGCCCCATGAGGAAGAACTCGGGATTGGGCTGCATGCCGGCAAAGCTGGCCATGCGGTTGGACAGGCCGAAGAAGGCGGTGATGGCGGCGATGTCCCAGATGTCCTCGTCGTCGAAGCCATGCGGGTACAGCGCCTCGAAGTCGGCATCGCAGATTTCATGGCTGCGTTCGCAGACCTTCATGGCGAAGTCCAGCATGGCGCGCTGGCGGGCGCTGATGTCGGCCTTGCGGTAGTTGACCGCCACCTGGTCGGCCACGTAGGGCTGCTTTTCGTAGATGCGCAGGATGGCGCCGTGGGCCACCACGCAGTACAGGCACTGGTTGGCCGCGCTGGTGGTGGTGACGATCATCTCGCGCTCGCCCTTGGTCAGGCTGCCTTCTTCCTTGAGCATGAGGGCATCGTGGTAGGCGAAAAAGGCGCGCCACTCGGCAGGGCGGCGCGCAAAGGCCAGGAAGACGTTGGGGATAAAGCCTGCCTTTTCCTGCACTTCAAGGATGCGGGTGCGGATGTCCTCGGGCAGGCTGGACAGTTCGGGCTGGGGGTAGCGGGCGGTGGCCATGTGTCTTGTCTCCTGGGTGTGGTGGTTGTCGTTGCGGGCCATGTTCGCATGGCCTGCGCTGCGCGGGGTGAACGCGCATGACAGCCTGTCTGCCGCCGAGGTTGCAGATTGCGCCCGGGCTCAGGCGGGCGCCATGTCCGGCTCAGGCCGTTGTGCAAACCAGTCGCCCAGAAAGCCGGTGAGCGCGCGGATTCTGGCCGACATCTCGCTGCGCGTGGCGTGCACCAGGTAGATGTCGGCCGCAGGCAGCTGCCATTGGGGCAGGACCTCGCGCAGCGCGCCTGCGGCCAGCGGCGCGGCCACGTCCCAGAGCGAGCGCTGCAGGATGCCGTGGCCGTCCAGTGCCCAGGTCAGGGCTGCTGCGCCGTCGTTGGTGCTCATCACGCCGTTGACCTTGATGTTGTGCTCGCTCAGGCCCTGGCGCGTGCGCCGGCTCAGGCGCCAGCTGCCATAGGTTTCGTCGCTCTCGCGGATCACGATGCAGCGGTGGGCCTGCAGGTCGGCGGGCTGGCGCGGCTCGCCGTGGGCGTTGAGGTAGGAGGGCGCGGCGCACAGCACGCGGCGGTTGGGCAGCAGCAGGCGGGCGGTGAGGGCGGAGTCGGGCAGGGCGCCAAAGCGCACGACGGCGTCAAAGCCCTGCTCGACCAGGTTGACGGGCCTGTCCGTCAATTGCAGTTGCACCTGCACCTCGGGATAGGCACGCGCAAAGGCCGACAGCGCGGGCGCCAGCCGCTGGCGGCCAAAGCCCAGTGTGCAGGCAATGGACAGCGGGCCGCGCGCCGTGGCGCGCGTGCCCGAGATGCTGCGCTCCAGCGCCTCCAGGTCGGCCAGGATGCGCGCGCCGTCCAGCAGGTAGGCTTCGCCCTCGGGCGTCAGGTGGATGCGCCGTGTCGTGCGCTGCAGCAGGCGCACGCCCAGGCGCCGCTCCAGCAGGGACAGGCGGCGGCTGACGGCGGGCGGTGTCACCCCCATCTGCTGGGCCGCAGCGGCCAGGCTGCCTTCGCGGATCAGCAGCGAGAAAAAACGCAGGTCGGAAAAGCCGTCCATGGTGGATGCGGTGGATGATTAATTCGTAAATTGAACTGATGGATCAATGCAGTATTTTGCTATTTATGCAGCCTGGTTTACTGATTAGCATGGCAGGCTGACAGTCATGAACAACGTAGAAGGAATCTCCGGGATGCACACAGATCCATGGATGCCGGGCCTGCGCCAGCAGCGCATCACGGTCGATGACGGGGTGGAGATCAACGCCTGGGTGGGCGGCCAGGGGCCGGCCCTGCTGCTGGTGCACGGCCACCCGCAGACCAGCGCGATCTGGCACCGCGTCGCGCCCCGGCTGGCGCAGCAGTTCACCGTGGTGCTGGCCGACCTGCGCGGCTATGGCGACTCCTCACGCCCGGCCGGCGACCCCGAGCATGTCAACTACAGCAAGCGCACCATGGCCCGCGACCTGCTGCGGCTGATGGCCCGGCTGGGCCATGAGCATTTCAGCGTGCTGGCGCATGACCGGGGCGCGCGCGTGGCGCATCGGCTGGCCATGGACTATCCCGCCAGCGTGCAGCGTCTGGTGCTGCTGGACATTGCGCCCACGCTGGCCATGTACGAGCAGACCGGCGAGGCCTTTGCGCGCGCCTACTGGCACTGGTTCTTCCTGATCCAGCCCGCGCCGCTGCCCGAGCGCCTGATCGAGGCCGATCCCGCCGCCTATGTGCGCGAGATCATGGGCCGGCGCAGCGCCGGCCTGGCGCCCTTCGATCCCCGGGCGCTGGCCGAGTACCAGCGCTGCCTGGCGCTGCCGGGCAGCGCGCACGGCATGTGCGAGGACTACCGCGCATCGGCCGGCATCGATCTGGAGCATGACCGCGAAGACCGCCAGCTCGGGCGCAGGCTGCCCATGCCGCTGCTGGTGCTCTGGGGCGAGGAGGGCGTGGTGCACCGCTGCTTCGATCCGCTGCGCGAGTGGCAGCTCGTGGCCGACGATGTGCGGGGCCGGCCGCTGGCCTGCGGGCACTACATCGCCGAGGAGGCGCCCGATGCACTGCTGGACGCGGCCCTGCCATTTCTGCTGCAGGCCGGGTGAGTGCCGTCATTGGAGGCACTCGATACGGCATTCGGGCAAGCCGGCAAAGAGGGAAAGGTGCATTCACGCCATATCCGTGACGCCATATGCATGACGCCATAGCGTTTTCCTCCGAATTCAATTGGCATGCCAATCATGTGCGGCAATGGTAAGCAATTGAAAAATCCGGGTGCCTGTCTTGCGCGGGCAATGCCGGGGGTGCAGATCCTGAAAACCGCTGCAGGCAAGGCCTGGCAAGCCCTGGGCAGGGGCCTGCGTCCATGCGTGCCTGCGACAGGAGGCATGGCTGCGTCAATGCGCAGCCCATTGCCGATCTGTGGTGAAACGCCGAACTGATACAGTCGCGCGGCCCGCCCGAGGGGGAGGGTCTTATTCATCACGGGATATTCACAATGAGCAACAAGAAAACCGTAGTGGCCGCTGCCGTGGCATTGGCCGTCGTGGGCTATGGAGGAACCACCTGGTATACCGGCCAGCGGGCCGAGGCTGGCTACAAGGAGGCCGTGGCCGAATTGCGCAAGGTGCTGGGCGAGAAAGTCGTCGTGACCGACGAGTACCACAAGGGATTCCTCTCCTCCCAGGCCAAGCTGGTGCTGCAGTGGCCTGTGGCGGAAGCTCAGGCCGCCGAAGCGGCTGAAACGGCTGACGCGGCAAAAGCAGCCGACACAGCTGAAGCGCCCGCCGCAGCAGAGCCGGTCGCTGCGTCCAAGCCCGTGCGCCTGGTGGTGGACACCACGGTGCGCCACGGCCCGCTGGCCGGTGGCCGACTGGCGGCAGCGGTTTCCGAGACGCGCTTTGCGCTCGACGGCCTGGACGAAAAGAGCACGCAGATGCTGGCCAAGGCCGCAGCCCCCACGCTGACCAGCGTGCACCACTTCACGGGCGGCCAGGATGTGCGCCTGCTGCTGCCCGCCGGCGAGCTGGGCGACCAAGAAGTCACCATGCGCTGGCAGGAAATGGTGCTGGACACGGCCCTGGGCGGTGGCAGCGTCAAGGGCACCTGGCGCTGGCCCGAGGTGGCCCTGCTGGGCCTGCCCAGCCGCGACAAGTCCATGGGCGTGGAAGAGGAAGAGGGCGAGGAGGAGGAATCCGACAACGACGAGGCCCTCCCCACCCAGCCGGCCGCAGTGCCGGTGGAGCGCACCAGCATCATGCTCACGGGCCTGGAGAGCAGCTTCGAGAACAAGGTCATCGACGGCCTGTGGGGCCTGGGCCCCGGCAAGGCCAGCGTGCGCATCGCCCGTTTCGGCATGAGCAGCACGCCCGCCGAAGGCGGCGAGGCCAAGACGCTGCTGGACCTCAAGAACGTGGACGGCAACTCGGTCATCGAGTCCGACAAGACCACGCTGGGCATGACCACCCAGGTCAAGGGCACGGGCCGCATCGGCCCCATCGATTTCGAGTCCGTGGGCTACGAGGAAAAGATCCAGCGCCTGGACATCGAGGCGCTGCGCGGCTTCCAGCGCGTCATGGTCGAGGGCTACCGCAAGGAGGGCCTGGCCAAGGCGCTGGAATCGCTGGAAGAGCAGGGCATGGGCGTGCTGATGCAGAACGCCCCGCGCCTGGTGGCGGCCCTGCCGGCCTACTCCATGAAGCTGCAGGCCACCTACCAGGGCCAGACCGGCCACCTGGAGTACGGCGCCGAAGTGCAAAGCGCGCCCACGCAGGAGCAGGTCGCCCAGGCCGGCTGGATGCCGGCGCTGCTCAAGACCTCGGCACTGCAGGCCAATGCCAGCCTGCCCAAGGCCTGGCTGGAGCCGCTGATCAAGGCATCGGGCAAGCCCGATGTCTCGGCCGAGGATGTGGAAGGCATGCTGGGCATGGCCCAGGCCACGGGCTATGCCCGCCTGGAAGGCGACAAGCTGGTCAGCGCGCTCAAGATGCAGGCCGGCCAGGTCACGCTCAACGGCAAGCCCATCGCCCTGCCCATGGGCGCGCTGCAGTAAGCGGCCATCCACCTTCCGGGCGTCGCCCCGGAAGGTGTTCTCAGGGATGCCACTGGCTGGCGCGCACCACAGGGGCCTGTGTTCTGGCGCTGCCCGCCAGCGCATAGGACAGCTGGTTGGCCGCCGCCACCACGGTCTGCGCCATGGCTTCCAGCCGGGACTCGGGCAGGCGCGATGCCGGCCCCGAGATGCACACCGATCCCATCAGCCGCCAGTGCATGCCGAACACCGGCGCCGACACCGTGGCCACGCCCTGTTCGCGCTCGCCGATGGACCAGTGGTAGCCGCGCTGGCGGATCTGCTCGTACACCGGCCCCGGCTCGCCTGAAAAGGCCAGGATCACGCGCCCCGGTGAGCCCTGGTCCAGCGGCAGCCCCTCGCCCATGCGCGCATGGTGGCGCAGGGCCTGCGGCCCTTCCACGCGCACGAGGCAGGTGCGCACATTGCCTTCGCGCACATAGAAGGCCGCGCTCTCGCCGCTGGCCTGCGTGAGCGCGCGCAGCGCGGGCTCCAGCACGTTCTGCACATCAAAGCCCGCCTGGTAGCGGGCACCCAGCCAGCCTGCGGCCGGGCCCAGGCGCCAGTCCCCATCGTCCCTTTGCACCATGAAGCCCGACTGCGCCAGCGTGCGCGCCAGCCGCAGCACCGTGGTCTTGTGCAGCGCGCAGCGCCGGCTCAGTTCCGCCAGGGACAGGTGCGACTCCCCGAGGGCGAAGGCGCCAAGCAGCTGCAAGGCACGCGTGACGGCAATCACGCCGCCGTCCTTGGCCGGGCTGGCCTTGTCATCGGGTGGCTGCGCCGGGGAAGGGGTGCTGGGGGGCTTGTTCATGGTGCAAGGCATGCAATTGGTTGCGCTGTATGAAACGGCATTGTATGGGTTGAAACGTTTTCATAAAGTTCGTCCCACGCACCGCAGCCATGCGGGCGTTGAACACAACAAACGGAGACAAACCGCCATGCCGATTCCCTCGCTTTCGCGTTGCCTCAACGCACGCCTTCTTGCCGCCCTGGTCGGCGTTGCCGCCATCGTGCCCATGGGCGCTGCCCAGGCCCAGGACACCTATCCCCGCAAGCCCATCCGCCTGGTGGTGCCGTTTCCGCCCGGTGGCGGCACGGACATGATTGCGCGCACCGTGGCCCAGCGGCTGGCGGACCACAACAAATGGACCGTGGTGGTGGACAACCGGCCCGGCGCCGGCGGCAACCTGGGCGTGGATGCCGTGGCCAAGGCCGCGCCGGACGGCCATACCCTGGTCATGGGCCAGACCAGCAACCTGGCCATCAACCCCTCGCTGTACGCCAAGCTGCCCTATGACCCGCTGAAGGACCTGGTGCCCGTGGCGCTGGTGTCTTCCGCGCCCATCGTCATGGCCGCGCCGGCCAACTCGCCCTACAAGACCTTTGACGACCTGGTCAAGGCCGCAAAGGCCAAGCCCGACGGCCTCACGCTGGGCTACTCGGGCAACGGCACGGTGGCGCACCTGGCCGGCGAACTGGCCGAGAACGCGGCCGGCATCAAGCTGCGCCATGTGCCCTACAAGGGCGCGGCCCAGGCCATGACCGACCTGGTGGGCGGGCAGATCGATTTCTACATGTCGGCCGTGCCCACGCTGCTGGGCCAGGTGCGCAACGGCAAGCTGCGCGCGGTGATGGTGACCTCGCTCAAGCGGTCCGACCAGCTGCCGCAGACGCCCACGCTGGCCGAGTCGGGCTACAAGGACTTCGAGGCCGTCACCTGGTTCGGCGTGCTGGCCCCGGCCGGGACGCCCCAGGCCATCGTGCAGCAGCTGAACAAGGCCATCAACGACGCGCTGCTGGTGCCCGAGGTGGCCGAGAAGCTGCGCTCCGAAGGCGGCGAGGTGCTGGGCGGCTCGTCCGAGAAGTTCGCCGCGCTGCTGCGTGCCGAGGTGCCGCGCTGGGCACGCATCGTCAAGGACTCGGGCGCCAGCCTGGACTGAGCCCGGGGGCAGGGGCGCCAGCCCTTTCGCTTCCTCCGCGCTTCCTCCTCCCTTCCTTTTTCTTCCTCCATCGAGATCTCGCCATGGACTGCGACAGCCTTGCCGTGCCCGTCCGCTTCTCGCAGGGCAGCGCCCGGCCCCGCGCCGTGCTGCCCCCGCAGGCCTGCGACTGCCATGTGCATGTCTATGACGGCCGCTACCCGGCAACCCCGGGCGCGCGGCTGCTGCCGCCCGACGCCTCGGCCGGCGACTACCGCGCGCTGCAGCGGCGCCTGGGCACCTCCCGCTGCGTGCTGGTCACGCCGTCCACCTACGGCAGCGACAACCGCTGCATGTTGGATGGGCTGGCCGCCGCCAAGGCGCAGCTGGGCCAGCTGGCCTTTGCCTCGGGCGGCAGCGGAACCATCTTGCAGATGCAGGGCGAGCTGCTGCAAAGAAAGGGCGGCGTGCGCTTCATCCATGCGCCCAACAAGGGCGACACGCCCGCGCTGGCCGTGACCTCGGCGGCGCGCCTGAAGGCCCTGCCTGACGTGCTCACCATGGCCGAGGCCGGCATGGTCGGCGGCACGCCGCGGCAATTGGGCGAGCTGCAGAAATCCGACTCCGCCAAGTGGGCCCAACTCATCCGCGAGGCCGGCATCAAGGCCGACTGACGCGCGCACATCTTCCTGATCTTCCTGTTTTTCTTCCCCCCATCTCACCGAACCATCATGAGCCAACTCCCAGAAATCATCCGTGACATCGTGCGCGTGGACGCCCAGGTCGTGCAACGCGCAGCCGGCTTTCAGGCCGCCATCCTGGCCGACGTGGCGGGCCGCCGCGGCACCATGCATTCGCGCGTGGCGCCCGTGCACCAGGGCATGAAAGTGGCCGGCCCGGCCTTCACCGTCGAGGTGCGTCCCGGCGACAACCTCATGATCCACGCCGCCATTGCGCTGGCCCGGCCCGGCGACGTGCTGGTCATCGACGGCAAGGGCGACCAGACGGCGGCGCTCATGGGCACGCTGATGCTCAGCGCCTGCAAGAAGCTGGGCCTGGCCGGCGTCATCGTGGACGGCGCCATCCGCGACCGGCTGGAGCTGCTGGAGCTGGACTTCCCCGTGTTCAGCGCAGGCTTCAATCCCGCAGGCCCGACCAAGTTCGTGCCGGGCCGCATCAACCACGCCATCTCCGCTGGTGGCACGACGGTTCACCCGGGCGACCTGGTGGTGGGCGATGCCGATGGCGTGGTCGTCATCGAGCGCGACAAGGCCCCCGCCATGCTGGACCTGGCCGTGAAAAAGGTGGTCGACGAGGCCGCCCGCATCGAGGCCATTGCGCGCGGCGACACGGCATCGAAATGGCTGCCCGCGGCCCTGCGCGCGGCCGGCGTGCTCAAGGAAGGGGAATCGCTGTGAGCACCATCATCGTCACCGGCGCCGATCTGGCGCAACAGGCGCTGGACCTGCTGGCGCAGCACGACATCGTCTATGCGGGCAAGACGCCCACCGAAGAGGACCTGGTCGCGCTGTGCCGCGCCCATGATCCCGTGGCCATCATCGTGCGCTACGGCAAGGTGGGCGCGGCCGTGATGGACGCGGCGCCCTCGCTGCGCGTGATCTCCAAGCACGGCAGCGGCACGGACACCATCGACAAGGCGGCTGCCGCCGAACGCGGCATTGCCGTGGTGGCCGCCGCTGGCGCCAATGCGGCGGCCGTGGCCGAGCAGGCCCTGGCCCTGCTGCTGGCCTGCGCCAAGTCGGTGGTGGCGCTGGATGCCCGCATGCACGCAGGCCACTGGGACAAGGCCACGCACAAGAGCCTGGAGCTGGGCGGGCGTACCGTGGGCCTGGTGGGGCTGGGCGCCATCGGCCTGCGCTTTGCGCGCATGGCCGATGCGCTGGGCATGCGCGTGATCGGCTTCGATCCCTTCGCAAAGAACCTGCCCGCCTACGTGCAGCCCGTGGACCTGGAAACCATCTGGCGCGAGTCCGACGCGATTTCGCTGCACTGCCCGCTGACCGAGGAAAACCGGGGCATGCTCGGCGCCTCCACACTGGCGGCCTGCAGGCGCGGCGTGATCGTGGTCAACACCGCACGCGGCGGCCTGATCGACGAGGCCGCGCTGCTGGCCGCCGTGCGCTCGGGCCAGGTGGCGGCCGCAGGGCTGGACAGCTTTGCGGTGGAGCCCATGGTGGCCGGCCACCCGTTCCAGGGCGAAAGGAACTTCGTGCTCAGCCCCCATATCGGCGGCGTGACCGGCGATGCCTACGTGAACATGGGCGTGGGCGCGGCCCGCAATGTGCTGGAGGTGCTGGCCCGCGTGCCTGCGGCGGCCGGCGCCTGAGCCAGGGCAGGGGCGCCCTATGCGCAGATCGCCCGCGAACTGAACCTGAAGGCGGATTGATTCGGCCGCCGCCCCCTCGAAAAAATCTGGAGACAAGCCATGAAATTCCTTGCCGGAACCCTGATCGCGGTCTGCGCCCTGGCCGCCGCCGTGGCCCAGGCCGCCTTTCCCGAGCGGTCCATCACCCTGGTCGTGCCCTATGCGCCCGGCGGCGGCGCTGACGCGGCCGCGCGCCTGCTGGCCACGCGCATGGGCGCGCGGCTGGGCACCAGCATCATCGTGGACAACCGGCCCGGCGCCAGCGGCACCATTGGCGCCAGCCAGGTGGCCAAGGCGCGCGCCGACGGCTACACGGTGCTCTACGACGCCACGCCGTTTTCCATCAACCCGCATCTCTTCGCCAAGCTGCCCTATGCGCGCAGCGCGCTGCAGCCGCTGTCGCTGGTGCTGCTCATGCCCAATGTGGTCGTGGTCAAGGCCGACTCGCCCGTGCGCAGCGTGGCGGACCTGGCGGCCAGGGCCAAGGCGCAGCCAGGCAAGATCAACTTTGCCTCGGGCGGCAGCGGCACGGTACAGCGCCTGGCGGCCGAGCTGTTCCGCCAGCGGCTGGATCTGGACATGGTCCATGTGCCCTACAAGAGCGGCGGGCCGGCCATTGCCGATGTGATGGGCGGGCAGGTGGACTTCATGTTCGGCACCATGGTGGCCACCTATCCGCTGGTCACGGGCGGCAAGCTGCGCGCCCTGGCCGTGGCCGCGCCCCAGCGCTCGGCGCGCCTGCCCGATGTGCCCACCGTGTCCGAGACCGTGATTCCCGGCTACGAGGCCTATGAGTGGAACGGCATCTTCCTGCCCACGGGCACGCCCGAGCCCGTGGCCGCGCGCCTGCACCAGGCGCTGTCCGAGGTGCTGCAGGAAGCCGAGGTGCGCCAGCGACTGAGCGACCTGGGCGCCCAGCCCATGGCATCGACGCCGGCCGAGTTCGCGGCCTTCCTCCAGAAGGAAGACGCCAAGTGGGGCGAGGTGGTGCGCAAGGGCGCCATCGTGCTGGACTGAGCGCATGGCCATGAACGCATCGACCATTGCCGTTGCGCATTCGGCCGGCACGAACCGGCCTTTGCGCACGCTGCCGCCGCTGGCCTGCGACAGCCACATGCACATCTTCGATGCGCGCTTTGCACCGTCGCCGCACTGGCCGCGCACGCCGCCCCATGCCGAAGTGGCCATGTACCGTCAACTGCAGCAGCGCCTGGGCACCTCGCGCGCCGTGGTGGTCACGCCCTCGACCTATGGCACGGACAACGCCTGCACGCGCGATGCGCTGGAGCGCCTGGGCGATGTGGCGCGCGGCGTGGCAGTCGTCGCCCACGACGTGGCCGATGCCGAGCTGGACCGGCTGGCCGCGCACCGCGTCTGCGGGGTGCGCGTGAACTTTGTCTCGCCGCAGTCCTGGGGCGAGACCACGGCCCACATGCTGGTCACGCTGGCGCACCGGGTTGCACGGCTGGGCTGGCATGTGCAGGTCTTTGTGCAGCCCGAACAGCTGGTGGCGCTGGAGCCTGTGCTGGGTGCGCTGCCCGTCCCCCTGGTCGTGGACCACCTGGGCCGCATCGACCCGGCTGAGGGCGTGGAGGGCGTGGCTGGCGTGGAGGGCGCGGCCCATGCCGCGCTGCGCCGGCTGCTCGATGGCGGCAACACCTGGGTCAAGCTCTCGGGCGCCTATATGCGTTCATCGGTGGGCGGCCCTTCCTATGCCGACACGCTGCCGCTGGGCCGCGACCTGGTGCGCGCCGCGCCCGAGCGCCTGGTCTGGGGCAGCGACTGGCCGCACACCACCGAGGCGCCGGGCTCCGTCAACGATGCCGACCTGGTGGACCTGCTGCAGGCCTGGGCCGGCACGGACGAGGCCATGGACCGCATCCTGGTGGACAACCCCGCAAGGCTGTATGGCTTCGACGGCGCGGCCTGACACTCCAAGAAAGACAGACACCATGTTCCTGCTGCAAGCCCCCCAGGTCTGCGACCTCGAATCGTTCACCACCATGCCCGACGCCCTGCGCCGCCCCGAGCGCAGCGACTGGGCCGATGCCAACCGCAGCGGCGCCGTGACCGATTCCTTCCTCGAAGGCCCGGTGTTCGACGCTGCCGGCCATCTGTACGTGGCCGACATTCCCTGGGGCCGCGTGTTCCGCATCGATCCGCAAGGCGCCTGGACCCTGGTGGCCGAGTACGACGGCGAGCCCAACGGCATGAAGTTCCTTGACGAGCGCACGCTGCTGATCACCGACTACAAGAACGGCCTGATGCGCCTGGAGGTGGCCACGGGGCGCATCAGCCCCTATCTGCAGCGGCGCAACAGCGAGCGCTTCAAGGGCGTGAACGACCTGGTCTTCGATGCCGAGGGCAACCTCTACTTCACCGACCAGGGCCAGAGCGGCCTGCACGACCCCAGCGGCCGCCTGTACCGCCTGCGGCCGGACGGCCGGCTGGACCTGCTGCTGGCCAACGTGCCCAGCCCCAACGGGGTGGCGCTGTCGCCTGACGGCCGCGTTCTCTACCTGGCCGTGACGCGCGGCAACTGCGTCTGGCGCGTGCCCCTGCTGCCCGATGGCAGCGTGGCCAAGGTGGGGCAGTTCTTCACCTCCTACGGCCCCAGCGGCCCCGACGGCTTGGCCGTGGATGACCAGGGCCGGCTGCTGGTGGCCAACCCGGGCCTGGGCCTGGTGTGGGTGCTCAACCACCGTGCCGAGCCCGTGCAGGTGCTGCGTGGCGTGCCGGGAAGCTCGCTCACCAACTTGGCCTTTGGGGGCGTGGACCGCCGCACGCTGTATGTGACGGACTCCACGCACGGGCGCATTCTGCGTGCCCGGCTGGAGGCGCCGGGGCTGGTGCTGCACGGCTTGAACAAGGGCTGAGGCGGCCGTCGCACCGTCTCAGCCGTCTCAGTCGTCGCAACCGTTGCTCAGGGCCTGGCCGGCATGTCCAGGATCTCCCGGGCTTCCTGCAGCAGGCCTATCCACAGCTGCTCCTGCTGTATGCCGGCCTTGAGCACCAGGTGCTGCAGCCGCCGCTCGCGCGTGGGCGGCTTGTCCAGGAAGTCGCGCTGCTCCAGGCGCTGGTAGACGTCCAGCTGCGCCTGGTGCAGTGCCAGCAGCCGCTGCACTTCGTCCTGCAGTCCGCAGGGTCCCACCACCGCCTCGGCACGCAGGCGGACCATCCATTCCTCGCGCAGCGGCTTGGGGTCTTCCTGCTCGGCCACCCAGCGCTTGAGCTCCTTGCGGCCCGTGGGCAGGATGCGGTACTGGCGCTTGCGGCCCCGGCCGGATTCGGCGGGCAGGGCCTCTATCCATTGCGCCTCTTCCAGCCGGGCGAGTTCGCGGTAGATCTGCTGGTGCGTGGCATTCCAGAAATAGCCGATGGAGCGGTCGAAGCGCTCGGCAAGTTCCGAGCCGGAGCAGGGATGCTCGACCAGGGCGGTGAGAAGGGCGTGTGGCAGGGACATCGGCAACAAAGGGACTGGCGCTGGGCGCCATCTTACGGGCCTGCATGGAGGTGCGGCCAAGCGCTGCAGTCATTTCTGCAATTTTTTGCGCAACCAGTTGCATAAATAAAGGAGGCTGACTACATTCATGCAATCAGTTGCATAAAAAAGCGAGACAGGCATGACCCACTACCCCCACCTGAATGCCGAACTGGACCTGGGCTTCACCACGCTCAGAAACCGCGTGCTCATGGGCTCCATGCATGTGGGCCTGGAGGAGGCGCCCAACGGCTTCGAGCGCATGGCCGCCTTCTACGCCGAGCGCGCGCGCGGCGAGGTGGGCTTGATCGTCACGGGCGGCATCGCCCCCAATGAGCGCGGCCGGCCCATGAAGGGCGGCGCCATGATGGTCAATGAGCACGAGGCGGACCAGCACCGCATCGTCACGCAGGCCGTCCATGCCGAGGGCGGCAAGATCGCCATGCAGATCCTGCACTTCGGCCGCTATGCCTACCAGCCCGGGCTGGTGGCGCCCAGCGCGCTGCAGGCGCCCATCAACCCCTTCGTGCCGCATGCGCTGACGGGCGACGAGGTGGAGCAGACCATCGAGGACTTCGTGCGCTGCGCAGCCCTGGCCCGCCATGCGGGCTACGACGGCGTGGAGATCATGGGCTCCGAGGGCTATCTGATCAACGAGTTCATCGCCGCACGCACCAACCACCGCGATGACGAATGGGGCGGCAGCTACGCGGGCCGCATGCGCTTTGCGGTGGAGATCGTGCGGCGCACGCGCCAGCGCGTGGGGCGGGACTTCATCATCATCTACCGCCTGTCCATGCTGGACCTGGTGGAGGGCGGCTCCACGCTGGAGGAAGTGGTCGCGCTGGCCCAGGCCATCGAGGCCGCGGGCGCCACGCTGCTGAACACGGGCATAGGCTGGCACGAGGCGCGCATCCCCACCATCGCCACCAAGGTGCCGCGCGCCGCCTATGCCTGGGTCACGCAGCGCGTGATGGGGCAGGTGGGCATCCCGCTGATCACCTCCAACCGCATCAACACGCCCGAAGTGGCCGAGCGCCTGCTGGCCGAGGGCTATGCCGACATGGTCTCCATGGCCCGGCCGCTGCTGGCCGATGGCGACTTCGTGCGCAAGGCGCGCCAGGGCCGGGCCGACGAGATCAACACCTGCATTGCCTGCAACCAGGCCTGCCTGGACCATACCTTTGGCGGCAAGATCACCTCCTGCCTGGTCAACCCGCGCGCCTGCCATGAGACCGAGCTGGTGATTGCGCCTGCGCCCGCCGCCAAGCGCATCGCCGTGGTGGGCGCCGGCCCGGCGGGCCTGAGCTTTGCCGTCACCGCCGCGCAGCGCGGCCATGCGGTGACGCTGTTCGATGCGGCCAGCGAGATCGGCGGGCAGTTCAACATTGCCAAGAAGGTGCCCGGCAAGGAGGAGTTCCACGAGACGCTGCGCTACTTTCGCCGCCAGCTGGAGCTGGGCGGCGTGGACCTTCGCCTGGGCCACCGCGTGGAGGCCGCCCAGCTCATCGAGGGCGGCTATGACGAGATCGTGCTGGCCACGGGCATACGGCCGCGCGTTCCCGCCATCGACGGCGTGGACCATCCCAAGGTGCTCGGCTATCTGGACGTGCTGCAGGGCGACAGGCCCGTGGGCGAGCGCGTGGCCATCATCGGCGCGGGCGGCATCGGTTTCGATGTGGCCGAGTACCTGACCCATGCCGGCGACAGCGGCGCCGTGGCGCCCCGCAAGTTCTATGCGGAGTGGGGCATAGACACGGACTACGCCCAGGCCGGCGGCCTGGCGCAGCCGCAGGCCGAGCCCTCGCCGCGCCGCGTGCACCTGCTGCAGCGCAAGTCCACCAAGGTGGGCGACCAGCTGGGCAAGACCACGGGCTGGATACACCGCACCTCGCTGAAGGCACGCAGCGTGGCCATGGGCTCGGGCGTGGCCTATGAGCGCATCGACGACACCGGCCTGCACATCACCGTGGACGGCCAGCCGCAACTGCTGGAGGTGGACAACGTCGTGCTCTGCGCGGGCCAGGAGCCGCAGCGCGAGCTGCATGCGGCCCTGAGCGCGGCGGGCTGCAGCGTGCACCTGATCGGCGGCGCCGACGTGGCGGCCGAACTCGACGCCAAGCGCGCCATCCTGCAAGGCACCACGCTGGCGGCCAGCCTTTGAGGGCGCCGCCCGATTCCGTTTTCCACCTCAACCACCAGGAGACAAGCATGTCCCAGCCCCCGAAGAACGCCCATCCCGCAGTCGCCCGCTCCCTGGAGCTGTGGCATCGCATGGTTGCCGCCAGCGACCTGGGCGAGCTGCACACCATCGTCCATCCCGATGCAGTGTTCCGCTCGCCCATGGCGAACACGCCCTATGCCTCGGCACCCGCGCTGATGCTGGCGCTGTCCACCGTGGTCCAGGTGTTCGAGAACTTCACCTACCACCGCCAGATGGCCAGCGATGACGGCCTGGACGTGGTGCTGGAGTTCAGCGCCAGCGTGGGCGGCAAGAACCTCAAGGGCATCGACTTCATCCGCTTCGACGAGCAGGGGCTGATCCGGGAATTCGAGGTCATGGTGCGCCCCATGAGCGGCCTGCAGGCCCTGGGCACGGAGATGGGCAAGCGGCTGGGCGACAAGCTTCCCGCCTTCAAGGCCGTGGCCTGAGGGCAGGGCGCGCCATGAAAAACGCCCCCGGCGATGCGGGGGCGTTTTGCCGTGGGCGTCAGCCGGTCAGAGCGTGCCGGCCTTCTGGCGGGCAATGGCATCGGCCACGCCCTTGCCGTAGGCGGGGTCGGCCTGGGTGCAGTGCGCTATGTGCTTTTGCACGATGTGCTCGGACACACCGGCGATGTTGCGCGCCGTGTTCTCGAACAGGCGCTGCTGCGCATCGGGCGTGAGCAGGCGGAACAGGTCGCCGGGCTGGGTGAAGTAGTCGGCATCGTCCTCGCGGTAGTTCCAGCGGTCGGCCGCGCCGTGCAGGGCCAGCGGCGGCTCGGCGAAGGCGGGCTGCTCCTGCCACTCGCCCTTGGTGTTGGGCTCGTAGGCGATGGTGCCGCCGTAGTTGCCGTCCACGCGCATGGCGCCGTCACGGTGGTAGGCGTGGTAGGGGCAGCGCGGCGCGTTCACGGGGATCTGGTGGTGGTTCACACCCAGGCGGTAGCGCGCGGCATCACCATACGAGAACAGGCGCGACTGCAGCATGCGGTCGGGCGAGGGGCCGATGCCCGGCACCAGGTTGGCCGGCGTGAACGAGGCCTGCTCCACATCGGCGTGGTAGTTGCGCGGGTTGCGGTTGAGCTCCATCACGCCCACTTCGATCAGCGGGTAGTCCTTCTTGCTCCAGACCTTGGTCAGGTCGAAGGGGTGGAAGCGGTAGGTCTCGGCTTCATGCTCGGGCATGATCTGCACGCACAGCTTCCAGCGCGGGAACTCGCCGCGCTCGATGGCTTCGAGCAGGTCGCGCTGGCTGCTTTCACGGTCGGAGGCGACCACGGCGGCGGCCTCGGCATCGCCGAAGTTCTCGATGCCCTGCTGGCAGACCCAGTGGAACTTGACCCAGTGGCGCTCGTTGCTGGCGTTGATGAAGCTGTAGGTGTGCGAGCCGAAGCCGTGCATGTGGCGGTAGCCGCGCGGAATGCCCCGGTCGCTCATGACGATGGTGATCTGGTGCAGCGCCTCGGGCAGGCCGGTCCAGAAGTCCCAGTTGTTCTCGGGCGAGCGCAGGTTGGTGTAGGGATCGCGCTTGACGGCCTTGTTCAGGTCGGGGAACTTGAGCGGGTCGCGGAAGAAGAACACCGGCGTGTTGTTGCCCACCAGGTCCCAGTTGCCTTCCTCGGTATAGAGCTTGACGGCAAAGCCGCGGATGTCGCGCTCTGCGTCTGCCGCGCCGCGTTCGCCGGCCACGGTGGAAAAGCGCGCGAACACTTCGGTCTGCTTGCCGATGTCGGAGAACACCTTGGCGCGGGTATAGCGCGTGATGTCACCCGTCACGGTGAAGGTGCCGAAGGCGCCCGAGCCCTTGGCGTGCATGCGGCGCTCGGGAATCACTTCGCGGTTGAAGTGGGCCATTTTTTCCAGATGCCACAGGTCCTGCAGCAGCATCGGGCCACGCGGGCCGGCCGTGAGCGAGTCCTGGTTGTTGGCAACCGGGGCACCTGCGGCGGTGGTGAGCTTGTGGGTCATGGTCTCTCCTTGATCGAGGGGTGGTAGCGGCGCCGGCTTGCACGCAGGCAGCGCGGCGCTTGGAAAATCAATAGCTGCGTGCTATCGAATTGCTTTTATTGTTGTTTCGTTCTATGGATGCGGCAAGGCTTTGGCGATTGGCAAATCTCAACTGCGCCATAGCCAAAAAATTTCACCGCCCCCCGCATGCGCCGTGCCGGGCATGCTTTTTGCCAAGGCATTGTGTTGCGCGGGCGGATACGGCCCGTGTAGGCCGTCGCCCTGTCAGCCAGAGACCAGCTTGTGGACCAGATCGGCGGCCGTGGAGGCGCCGTACTTGCGCATCAGCCGTGCGCGGTAGATCTCCACCGTGCGGTGGCTGATGGCCAGGGCGCGGCCGATTTCCTTGGAGGTAAGCCCCTCCAGCAGGCGGGCGGCCACCTCGCGCTCGCGCCCCGTGAGCTCGGCCTTGACGGGACGGTGGGCGCTGAGGTCCTCGAAGCTCCAGATGCCCGAGGCGTGCGGGTCGCTGCGGTCCAGCGTGCGGCCCGTGACATGGCACCAGAACGTTTCGCCGTTGGCGCGCTTCATGATGCGGTTGTCCGAGTAGAAACCCCGGGCGTTGAGAATGGGCGCGATGCGCGCGCCCAGCCGCTCGTACTCGTCGGCACTGGGGTAGAGGATCTGGAAGGTCTGGCCGATCAGCACCTCGCGCGAGGCCTCGAACATCTCGCAGACCTGGCGGTTGCAGTCGATCATGGTGCGATTGCGCGAGATCACGAGGCCGACGGGGGCGGCTTCGAACGCCAGCCGGTAATCTATATCCATGGGCAAATCTTTACGAAAAACTACCTATGCAAGTACGTAGTATCGTAGCGCATCCAATCTGAAGGAGACATGTGTGAAAAAGCTCTACCCCTCCGCGGAGCAGGCGCTCCAGGGCGTCGTGGCCGACGGGCAATTGCTGGCTGTGGGCGGCTTCGGCCTGTGCGGCATTCCCGAGGCCCTGATCGACGCGCTGCGGGACAGCGGCGCCAAGGGCCTGACGGTGATTTCCAACAATGCGGGCGTGGACGGCTTTGGCCTCGGCAAGCTGCTGGAGACGCGCCAGATCAAGAAGATGATCTCGTCGTATGTGGGCGAGAACAAGGAGTTCGAGCGCCAGTACCTGGCCGGCGAGCTGGAGCTGGAATTCACGCCCCAGGGCACGCTGGCCGAGAAGCTGCGCGCAGGCGGCGCCGGCATTCCCGCCTTCTTCACCAAGACCGGCGTGGGCACCATGGTGGCCGAGGGCAAGGAGCTGCGCGAATTCGACGGCGAGACCTATGTGATGGAGCGCTCGCTCGTGCCCGATGTCTCCCTGGTCAAGGCCCACCGTGCCGACAAGAGCGGCAACCTGCAGTTCCGCCTGACGGCGCGCAACTTCAATCCTGCCGCCGCCACGGCCGGCAAGGTCTGCATCGTGGAAGTGGAGGAGGTGGTCGAGGTCGGCGAGATCGCACCGGACGACATCCACCTGCCCGGCATCTACGTGCACCGCATCGTGCACAACCCGAATCCCGAAAAGCGCATCGAAAAGCGCACCATCACAGAAAAACAAGGAGCCTGACCATGCCGTGGACCCAAGACCAGATGGCCGCCCGCGCGGCCCAAGAACTCGAAGACGGCTTCTACGTCAACCTGGGCATCGGCATTCCCACCCTGGTGGCCAACCACACAGGTGACAAGGAAGTGTGGCTGCAGTCCGAGAACGGCATGCTGGGCATCGGCCCCTTCCCGACCGAGGATGCCGTGGACGCCGACCTGATCAACGCCGGCAAGCAGACCGTGACGACGATTGCCGGCTCGTCCATCTTCGGCAGCGACCAGTCGTTCGCCATGATCCGTGGCGGCAAGATCAACCTGTCCATCCTGGGCGCCATGCAGGTGTCCGAGAAGGGCGACCTGGCCAACTGGATGATTCCCGGCAAGATGGTCAAGGGCATGGGCGGCGCCATGGACCTGGTGGCGGGCGTCAAGCGCGTCATCGTGCTCATGGAACATGTGGCAAAGAAGAAGGACGGCACGACCGACCTCAAAATTCTTCCCGCCTGCACCCTGCCTTTGACCGGCGTGGGCGTGGTGGACCGTATCATCACCGACCTGGGAGTGATGGACGTGACGCCGCAGGGCCTGAAGCTCGTGGAACTGGCCCCCGAAGTGAGCTTCGAGGACATCCAGTCCAAGACCGGCGTGACGCTGATTCGCTGATGTTGCCGTGCACGGCCTGCCTTGGCAGGCCTGCGCAACGAGAGCCCGCCTTGCGCGGGCTCTTTTGCTTATATTTCAGATTTCGAGCCAATGGGAGCCTCTATGACGGATGTCGCGGCCGTGCGCAATCCACCGACAGCGCAGGGATGGAAGGACGAGGGCGTGCATTTCCTGCGCGCCGTCACCGACATGGCCGAGCATTGCAACGTGGTCACCGGCGAGCCCATCTTCAACGACAAGGGCGTCAAGCTCGTGGACAAGGGTGCGCGCATCGACGGCAACATGTACGAGCGCCTAGTCAAGCACAAGCTGCGCGACCCCATCGACAAGCACCTGGGCGTGGACAACCGCGTGGACGTGCTGGCCATCGAGGCCCAGGCCATGGTGCAGTGCGAAACCGTGGACCTGATGCGCCGCCTGGTGCAGTCGCTGGGCGGCACGGACCGGCTGCTGGCGCCGCTGCGCCTGATGGTGCTGCCGCCGCAGATCGCCTTCAAGCTCACGGTCATGCGCGAGCAGCGGCCCGAGCTGTTCGCCCACAGCCTGCAGATGATGCTGGTGGCCATCTACCTGGCGCTGCAAAGCGAATGGAGTGAGCGTGAATGCGGCCCGCTGGCCACGGCGGCCCTGCTGCACGACGTGGGCATGCTCTACATGGACCCGGCCTGGACCGATCCCAACTACCGGCTCACGGGCGCCGAGCGCAAGCACCTGGTGGCGCACTCGGTCACGGGCATGCTCATCATGCGGGGCGCGGGCGCGTATTCGCAGGACGTGGAAATGGCCGTGCTCGAGCACCACGAGCGCATGGACGGCACGGGCTATCCGCGCGGCGTGCATGGCGAAGCCATCTCCAAAATGGGCCGTATCCTGTTGCTGGCCGAGGTGGTCTCGGCCTTCTTCGACAAATTCCAGGACCTGCCCGGCCAGCGCCTGTCGCTGATGCTGCGCATGAACCACCGCCGCTATCCGGCCGATCTGGTCGGCATCCTGCTGCCGCTGCTGTACGACGAGATCTCGCCGGGCACGCCGCTGCCGCCGCTGCAGGCCGAGGTCACGCACAGCGTGGCAGCGCTGTCGGCCGCCTTCCAGATGTGGGACACGTTCAGCCAGGCCTTCCCCGAGCGCTGGCAGGCCATGCCCGACCACCAGGCGGCCGTCTACATCGACTCCAGCATCGGCGGCCTGCAAAAGCAGCTGGCCGAGGCCGGCCTGCATCCCAGCCAGCAAACCGACCTGCTGGCCTACCTCAAGGACGATGTGCAGGGCATGAGCGAGCTGGCCCTGCTCAGCCGCGAGGCGCTGTGGCAACTGCAGGCCATCGTCAACGCCTGCCTGCGCCGCTGGCCCGCCATCAACGCCCGCACCCACGCCGTGGACACAGCGGTCGCGCAATGGTGCGAAGCCTGCATGCAGATCGACGCCACACCCCCAGCGGGCAGCGCAGCGAGAGCGCCAGCGCACTGAGACAGCCGGGCTTGCCCGGCTTTTTTACATCCGTGGATCTCTCGGAAATCAAGAGTGCTGTATATTCATACAGTATTTGAGATTTTCCCCATGACCACGCCCCACGCCTCCCAACCTGCGCAGCCCGCCCCCATGGCGGGCGCGGCGCGTGTGCTGCCTCAGTTGCAGGGCGTGTGGCGTGGCGATGGCTGGCAGCAGGCGCTGCAGCAGCGGGTCCAGCCTTCGGGCCATGCGCTGCTGGATGCGCAATTGCCGGGCGGGGGCTGGCCGCTGGGCGCCATGGTCGAGCTGCTGCAACCCGCGCATGGCCATGCCGAGTGGCCGCTGCTGCTGCCGGGCCTGGCCGCCCTGATGCAGCGCAGCGCGGGCCAGGTGGTGCTGGTGGCGCCGCCTTGCAGGCCTTTTGCACCGGGACTGGAAGCGGCAGGCGTGGCGGCGCACCGGCTGTGCTGCGTGGAGGCCGATACCCACCCCGGTGCCCACCCCGGCGCCCACCCGGCAGGCGATGGGGCAGGGCTGGCCTGGGTCTGTGAGCAGGCACTGCGCTGCCGCGACGTGCTGGCCGTGCTGGCCTGGCTGCCAGCCGGTCTGCCCATGGCCACGCTGCGCCGGCTGCAATGGGCGGCCGCTGCGCAGGGGCGCATTCTGTGGCTGTGGCGCGAGGCCTCGGCCGCCCTGCAGACGGTGGCCTCGCCCGCGCCGCTGCGGCTGCGCGTGGAGACAGAGTTGGGGGAGCCGGGCGAAGGCGGCACGCCAGCCTGCCTGCGCGTGCAGTTGCTCAAGCGCCGAGGGCCTGCGCTGGAGCATCCCTTGAAGCTGCCGCTGCACCACTGGGCTTGGCAGGACGTGCTGCAGGCCCAGGCCCAGCGGCGCACCCGGCAGGCGGACGAGGCGCAGCGCTGGCTTCATGGACACGGGCAACTGCTGCCCGCCGAGGCGCCCGCCCTGCAGGCGGCAGCGCACACCCTGGGGTGAGATGCCATGGCACAGCCGAATCAAGCACTGCACTGGATTGCCTGGCCGCTGCATGTCGCGCAGGGCGATGGCCAGGGCAACGGCGACAGTGATTGCGAAGGCAGTGCCTGCGCGCAGCAGGCCTGGTGGGCCCTGCGCTGGACGCCGCGCGTGGCCCTCTGGTACGGGGCAGGGCAGGCTGTGGCGTTGATGGAGGTGGGCAGCGTGGAGCGCCTGTGGGGCGGTCGCCAGGCCATGCTGCTGGGCCTGCTGCGCGCGCTGCGCGAACAGCAGCCCGAGGACGGTCAGGCGGGCGGCCCCCGGATGCCGTTCTGGGCCCGGGGCGCCACGGCATGGCAGGCGCTGGCGCGTCTGCGCTGGCGCATGCAGGGCACGGATTCGCGCCAGCCCTGGCCGCCTGCCGACGCACTGCCCATCTGGACACTGCCCGCACTGGAGTCGCATGCGCCGGCCCTGGAGCGCATGGGCTGCCGCCGCTGGGGCGAGCTGCGCGCCCTGCCGCGCGCGGGCCTGGCGCGGCGCATCGGGCTGCCGGCCCTGCTGGCGCTGGACCAGGCCTATGGCAGCAGCCCCCATGCGCTGGACTGGCTGGAGCTGCCCGAGCACTTTGCATTGCGCGCCGACCTGGGCTATCCGGCCAGCGACGCCCAGGCCCTGCTGCAGGCCGCCCGGCCCCTGCTGCGTGCGCTGCAGGCCTGGCTGCAGGCCCGCCACCAGGGCGTGCTGGGCCTGCAGCTGCGCTGGCACCACGATCTGCGGCGCGTGGACGGCACGGAGCTGCCGGCCTGGGAAGCGCTGGACATCCGCACGGCCCGGCCCGCCCAGGCGCTGGAGCACATGGAGCGCCTGCTGCGCGAACGCCTGGCCCACACGCCCTGGCGCGCGCCTGCGGACATGCTGGAGCTGGTGGCGCTGGACACCGCGCCTTTCGCGGCCGATGCCGGCAGTTGCCTGCCACCGGCCGCGCCCGGCCCGGCGCCGCTGGGCGAGGCGGCAGGCGCAACAGACGCGGCCAGCGGCATGGCCTGGCATGAATGGGTGGAGCGTGTCTCGGCCCGCCGTGGTGCGCAGGGCGTGCGGGTGGCGCAGCTGCAATCGGACCACCGGCCCGAGGCCATGCAGCGCTGGACCCCGGCCTGCGAGGCCTTGCAGACCCCGCAGGCGCTGCGGCGGCCCGCGCACGCGCGCAAGGCGGCCAACCCCTGGCAGGGCCTGCTGCCGCCCTGGCTGCTTGATCCGCCCCAGCCCCTGCTCCTGCAGGGCAGCCGCCCCTGCTGGCAGGGGCCGCTGCAATTGCTGGCCGGCCCCTATCGGCTGGAGGCCGGCTGGTGGGGAGAGCCGCAGGCCGATGCGGCGCTGGCCGTGCGCGACTATTTCGTGGCCAGCAACGCGGCTGTCGGCCATGTCTGGATCTACCGCGAGCGCACGCCTGCATCGGAGCGGCTGCCAGGCATGCCGGCCCTGCTGTCGCCCGCCGCCTGGTTTGCGCAAGGCATCTATGGCTGAACAGGACATCCTGCTGGAGCCGCCGCCCCCGCAGCTGCAGCGGCTGCAGCCCCCGCCCCAGGCCACCGGGCCGGTGTCCGGCATGGCATCGGGCCCGGGCCTGCCCGGCTATGCGGAGCTGCACTGCCTGTCGAACTTCAGCTTTCTGCGCGGCGCCTCTTCGCCCGCCCAACTGGTGCAGCGCGCCAAGGCCCTGGGCTACCAGGCGCTGGCCCTGACCGACGAATGCTCGGTGGCCGGCGCCGTGCGCGCCTTCGAGGCCGCGCGCGACTGCGAGATGGCCCTGATCCATGGCAGCGAATTCGCCTGGGGCCCGCTGCGCGTGGTGGCGCTGGCGCGCGATCTGAACGGCTGGGGCAACCTCTGCGAATTCATCAGCGCGGCGCGCGCCCGTGCCGAAAAGGGCCGGTACCTGGTCGATGCCGACAGCCCCTGGCATCTGCTGCGTGAAGGCTGCGAATGCATCGTTGTGCCGCAGCGTGCGCAGCTGTTGCCCGGCGATGTGCCCGCCATGGCCGAGGCCGTGCAGGCCGCCGTGGCGCAGCTGGGGCCGGGCTGCTGGCTGGGCGTGGAGCTGCTGCTGGCGCCCGACGACAGCCTGTGGCTGCAAAGCCTGCAGGACGTGGCAGGGTTGCTGGGCCTGTCCTGCGTGGCCTGCGGTGATGTGCACATGCATGCGCGCTCGCGCAAGCCGCTGCAGGACCTGGTGACGGCGCTGCGCCTGGGCTGCACGGTGGCCGAGTGCGGCTTCGAGCTGCACCCCAATGCCGAGCGGCATCTGCGCTCGCGCTTGCGGCTGGGCGGCATCTATCCGCGCGCCATGCTGGATGCAACCCTGCAGATTGCCGCGCGCTGCGATTTCAAGCTCAGTGAGATCAGCTACCACTATCCGCAGGAAAGCGTGCTGCCCGGCATGGACGCGCGCCAGACATTGGCCTGGCATACCTGGCAGGGAGCGGCGGGGCGCTATCCGCAAGGCATTCCCGAATCGGTCGCCAAGCAGTTGAAGGATGAGCTGGAGCTGATCGCCGAATGCCGCTACGAGATGTACTTTCTCACCGTGCACGACATCGTGCGCTATGCGCGCAGCGAAGGCATCCTGTGCCAGGGGCGCGGTTCGGCCGCGAACTCGGCCGTCTGCTATTGCCTGGGCATCACGGCCGTGGACCCGAACAAGACCACGCTGCTGATGGCGCGCTTCATCAGCCGCGAGCGCAGCGAGCCCCCAGATATCGACGTGGACTTCGAGCACGCGCGGCGCGAGACCGTCATCCAGTACATCTACGAAAAATACGGCCGTGACCGTGCGGCGCTGACGGCCGTGGTCAGCTGCTGGCGCACGCGTGGCGCACTGCGCGACGCGGGCAAGGCCCTGGGCGTGGATGCGGTGCTGATCGATGCCATGGCCCGGCAGCACCACTGGTTCAGCGATGCCGAGGACCAGGCGGCCGAGCCGGAGCCCGAACCCGATGACCCCGCCCTGGGCTGGGTGCGCTCCAAGCTGCTGCGCCTGGCCCGGCTGCGCGAGCGGCTGGGCGACGACTGCCCGCAACTGTCGCCCCAGCGTGCGCGGCTGTGGCTGGAGCTGGCCCTGCAACTGCGCGACAGCCCGCGCCACCTGAGCCAGCACGTGGGCGGCTTTGTGCTGACCGACGGGCCGCTGACGCGGCTGGTGCCCGTGGAGCCGGCCGCCATGGAGGGCCGCTCGGTCATCCAGTGGGACAAGGACGATCTGGACACCATGAATCTGCTCAAGGTCGATGTGCTGGCCCTGGGCATGCTCACCGTGCTGCGCGGCAGCCTGCACGCGCGCGCCGCGCTGCGCGGCCCGCGCTGGGAGCTGGCCGACATTCCCAAGGACGACCCGGCCACCTACGACATGATCTGCCGCGCCGACACCGTGGGCACCTTCCAGATCGAGAGCCGGGCGCAGATGAGCATGCTGCCCCGGCTGCAGCCGCGCGAGTTCTACGACCTGGTGGTCGAGGTCGCCATCGTGCGGCCCGGCCCCATACAGGGCGGCATGGTCCATCCCTATCTGCAGGCGCGCGAGCGTCGGCGGCAGGGCGGCGAGCTGGTCCTGGAAAAGCCCGCGCTCGAGAAGGCGCTCAAGCGCACGCTGGGCGTGCCCATCTTCCAGGAGCAGGTGATGCAGATCGCCATGATCGCGGCGAACTTCTCGGCGGGCGATGCCGACGAGCTGCGCCGCTCCATGGCCGCCTGGCGGCGCAAGGGGGGCGTGCACCGCTTCGAGCGCCCATTGATCGACGGCATGCTGGCCAACGGCTACAGCGCTGATTTTGCCCAGGCCATCTTCCGCCAGATGCTGGGCTTTGGCGAATACGGCTTCCCAGAAAGCCATGCCTACAGCTTTGCCATGCTGGCCTATGCCAGCGCCTGGCTCAAGCGCCATGAGCCGGCCTGTTTCCTGATGGCCTTGCTCAATGCCCAGCCCATGGGCTTCTACACCCCCTCGCAACTGATCCAGGACGCGCGCCGCCACGGCGTGCGCGTGCTGCCCGTCGATGTGCGCCACAGCGACTGGGACTGCACGCTGGAGGCGCCGCACGAGCGCATTGCCGGCGTCGAGCTGCCGCAGCCGGCCGTGCGCCTGGGTCTGTGCATGGTGGCGCAGTTGCCAAAGACTTCGGGCGAGCGCGTGGCGCAGGTCCGCGCGCAGGCGCCGTTCAGGAGCACCGAGGACCTGGCCCTGCGCGCCCGGCTGCAGCGCGCCGAGCTGCAGGCCCTGGCTGCGGCCGATGCGCTGCAGGGCCTGTCAGGCCACCGCCGCCAGCAGATGTGGGATGCGGCGGCCCTGCAGGTGCAGCCGCCGCTGTTCGCGGGCGTGCCCGTGCATGAGGCGCCCGTGCAGCTGGCTGCTGCGCCCGAGGGCGAGGAAATCCTGTTCGACTACGCGGCCACGGGCCTGAGCCTGCGCCGCCATCCGCTGGCCCTGCTGCGTGACCGCCTGCGCTGCCACGGGCTGCGCACGGCGCTGGAGCTGCGCGACACGCTGGCGGGCATGCGCGTGCGGGCCTGCGGCATCGTCACCGTGCGCCAGCGCCCGCCCACGGCCAAGGGCACGGTCTTCATCACGCTGGAGGACGAGACGGGCACGGTCAACCTGGTGGTCTGGCCCGATACCGTCACGCGCTGGGGCGAGCCCTTGCTGGGCGCGCGGCTGCTGGCGGTGGAGGGCATCTGGCAAAGCAGCTCGGATTGGGGCGGCGGCAAGGACTGCGGCGAGCCAGCGCCTGCAGAGCAGGCCAGCCAGGAGGTGCCCGCCGTGCGCCATCTCATCGTGCACCGCGCCCGCGACATGAGCCGCTGGCTGGGCCGCCTGGGCGGCGCCGGCGTGGCAAGCCGCAATTTCCACTGAGGGCTGTTGCCGTTGCTGCCGCTGCAGGCTCAGGCCATGCGGTCGTCCGCGCGGATGTCGGGCATCTGGTCGATACGCTTGCCGAACCAGCCTATGCGCTCGGTCTGGCGCACATCCAGCCTGGGCACGTAGGGCTTGATGTCGAGCACGGGCGTGCCGTCGAGCATGTCGTTGCCCAGGAAATGCAGCAGCAGTCCTTCGCGCCGCACCAGGCGCACGATGGATAGGCCCAGCCGGTTGGGCCGCGCCGGGGCGCGCGTGGCGAACACGCCGTGGCTGCTGTCGTCCATGAAGGGCACGACTTCCAGCTTTTCCACGGCCTGGTGCAGGTGGGTGATGAGGATCAGGTAGTCAAAGCCTTCGATGTCGCGCAGCCCGGCCTCGAACTCGGGCAGCAGCTCCACGCGGCCGGCCTCGTCGGCCGCCCCCGCCGTCTGTATGGGCATGCCCACCGGGTCGGTGAAGCGGCTGCGCACATGGCCGATGGGGCGGCAGGCGACGGCCTGCGCCGTGGAGCCGGTCGCGCTCATGCGCTCGTTCCCTGGGGATTGAGCAGGCGTGTCAGCGCGGCGATATCGGCCGCCGCCGCCATGCGCGCCGTGGTCTCTATGGAGCGGTAATGCCTGACGATGGCTTCGCCCGTGGAGGTGAGCGAGGCGCCGCCGCCGTGGGCGCCGCCGGCGCTGGTGTTGACGGCCGGTGTCTGCAGCGCGCGGTTCATCTCGTCGACCAGCACCCAGGCGCGCCGGTAGGACATGCCCAGCGATCGCGCTGCAGCCGAGATGGAGCCCGCCTCGGCAATGGCTTCGAGCAACTGCACCTTGCCGGGACCGATGGCAATGGTGCTGTCGTTGTATACGCGCAGGCGGAACTGGACTTTGGAGGACATGGGGAAAGGACTTGGCACAGGAGAAAAGCGAACGTCAAGGTTAAGCGAAATCAACGGCTTGCGCCGTCACAGGGGCTAAGGGGAAATACGCAATGCATGGATCGCTACAGCGAAGAGGTGCTCTGGCAGGGCGTTCCTGCACACGGGCCGTCGGGGCCGGCGCGCTGGCGCTGCCGCCAGGGCGCCCGCTGCCTGCGCATCGTCTGCGAGTGCATTGGCGAGGCTCTTTACCTGCCGGCGCCGCGTCTCGATGCCTGTGTGCTGCGGCGCTATTTCGTCACATTGCCACCGGGTTTGCTAGCCTTTTTGCGCCAATGCAGCGCGGCGCTTGCCGCGCATCCGGGCCACGCGTCTACTTCTTGCTGCTTTCTGCCAGCAGGCGCTGGCATTGCGCATCTTCCTCGGCGGCCGGCACCGTCAGCGGCACCAGGGCCAGGGCCGCTGGCGCCACCACGGCGGCGGCCACGGCCGCGCCCGCGCGCAGCAGCAGCGGGCCGGGCTCCACGCCCACCTTGGGGTTGGCGAAGCTGCCGCGCACATACAGGGGCGTGCGCAGAGAGAAGAACTTCCACTTCAGCGACTCGGGCACGATGCGCAGGTCCATGGTCTCCTGCGCCAGGCTGATCTGTCCGGTGGCCTCGATGATGGCCTCGGGCGTGGCCAGCTTGACGTTGCGGGTGCGCGCAATGCCCTGCTTCACGGTCAGGTCGGCAACGGCGCAGTTGAGCTGCACTTCCTTGTCGGCGCCGAACAGCTTGGTGACGATGACGCTGCCCAGGTTCAGCGCGGCCAGGTCCAGGAGCTGCTTGCTGAAGCGGCCATCGCGCACATACAGGCGGATGTCGCCCGAGCTGGTGCCCAGCCATTCGGCAATGGACTGGCCCCGGCCCTCCAGCCCCAGCGCGCCGTCCATGCTGCCCAGGCTTTTCTTCATCAGTTCGATCTCGGGGAACAGGGCCGACAGCTGCAGCCCCTGGACCTTGCCCTGGAGGCTGGCCTTGGGCGGCTTGGCGCCGCTGTCCACCACGGCCTCGATATCCAGCCGGCCCTTGGCCATGCCGAAGCGCAGCGGGGACAGGCGCAGCACGCCGTTGTCCATGACGGCATGCACGCTGAAGTCCTCGATGGGCAGGGCCTGGGGGCGCTCGATGCGGTCGCTCTTGAAGCGCACATCCATGTCCATGGCATTCCACTTGCTGGTGTCAAAGCGTTGCGTGGGCAGTGCCTTGCCGCTGGCTGCCTGCCGGGTCTTCTGGCCCTGCTTGGTGGACGGTGCTCCCACCACCGGCCCCAGGTCGGCCAGGCGCAGCTTGCGCGAGGCCAGATCGCCGCTGAGCTTGGGGCGCGGCTTGCCCGATGCGTAGTGCAGCGTGCCGCGCAGATCGCTCTGGCCCACGCGGCCATCGAATTCCTCGTAATCCCAGACAGCGCGCCCCGGCTCCAGGCTGCCGACCAGATGACCATTGGTGTCGAAAGGCGGTGTGCGCGGCAGCAGCAGACCCGTCAGCGGGAACAGGTCGGCCATGCTGGAGCCGCGCAGGCGCACCTGCAGGTCCATGCCCTTGAGTGCCCTGGGATTGTCGAGAATGCCCTCGGCCCGGGCGCGCAGGCTGCCCGCATGGGCCCACAGCTTCACGGGAAAGCGTGCCTGTTCGCTTTGCAGGTCAAGCACGGGGCCGATGAGGCCCTGGGCCTCGACCGTGGCCTTGGCGATGCGGCCGGTCAGGCCGACGCGCATGCCATACGGAAAGTCTGGAGTGGGCGGCTGCACAAGGCTGTCCAGACGTGCGCGCACCGCCATCTGGCGCACGCCATCGCTCCAGCCCACCAGGCCGCCGCGCAGGCTCAATTGCGCTATCTGAAAGCGCCAGCGCGGCCCTGTGGACTCGGGGCGCTTGAAGGTCCAGTTGTTGCTGCCATCCTTGCGCCGGGCAAAGACCAGGTCAGGGCCTTCCAGTTGCAGATGGTCCAGCAGCACATGCCGGCCCAGCAGCGGCCACAGCCGCAGGCTGGCCGTGGCGCGCGCGGCCGTGGCCATGGTGTCGGCGTCGCGCGGGGGTGGGGCCATTTTCTCGTCGGCCAGGACGATGCTGTCGCTGTCGATCTTGGGCGCGGAAGGGCTGGCCTGCGAGTCCTTGTCCTTGCCTTCGTCCTTGTCCTTCGCCTTTCCCTTGGGCTGTTCCTTGGCTTTCTCCTCGGGCAGGCGGCCCTTGTTCAACTGGTCGGGCGGCGCAGGCAGGGCGGGCAGCTCGGCACTGCCCTTGGCCGGCTCCTGCTCAACCTGCCAGCCTTCGGGCTGGCCCAGGGCCAGTTGCTCGGCCTCGATGGTCACGCCCGGGACCCAATGGCGCCAGCCCTTGTCCAGGGGCTGGGGCCAGGTCCAGCGCAGGCGCAGGTCGCCTTCAATGGCAAAGTGGCGGCCGGTGCTTTCGCTGACGCGCTCGTTGACCCAGGGCTTGGCCCGGTTCCAGTCGAAGGTGGCGATCAGGACCACAACCGCGGCGAGCAGCAGCACCAGGGCCGACACCGTCCACAAAAGGGCGCGCAGCCAGCGGCGGCGGGCTGGGCGGTGGGGTGCTGGTGTGGCAGGGCTGTGGTTCGCTGTGTCGGTCGCTGTATCTGTCATGGCGCAGGGGGCCGCTAAATGGGGTTCAGTCCATCCTATCGCCATGAAACCGCTTGCCAAGGCCCGGGACGCGCTGGCGGGCAGCCGGCAGGCCCGCATACAGGAGATTGACCTACAGCGCGGCCTGCGGCGGGGAAGGGGCCGTCATCACGGCGTCTCCTGGCCCTGGCGCAGCCGGGTGGATGCCAGGGCGGCCACCACCAGCAGGCCCGCCATGATGAACAGGCCGTTGCGCGTGCTGCCCGTGGCCTGTTCGATCATCCCCATCACCGTGGGGCCGATGAAGCCGCCCACCAGGCCGCAGGTATTGACCAGGGCTATGCCGCCCGCCAGCCCCGCGCCCGCCAGCCGCGAGGCGGGAAACAGGAAGACCACGGACTGCACCACGAAGAACATCAGCGCCGTCAGGCTGAAACCCAGCAGGCCCAGGGCTGGCGAGGCCTTGCCCGCCAGCGCGGCCACCAGCAGGCCGGCGGCCATGGTGGCCAGGCCCGCCAGCAGCATGCGCCGGCAGCGCTGCGGGTGGGTGGCAAAGCGCGGCAGCCAGGCCGCACCGATGGCCGCTGCGATCCAGGGCACGGAGTTGAGCGTGCCGATCTGCAGCGGCGAGAGCTGGCCGTAGGTGCCGATGATGCCCGGCAGGAAGAAGATCACCGTGTAGATGCTGATCTGGTGGCAGAAGTAGACAAGGATGGCCAGCCAGATCTGGCGGTCGCGCAGGCAGTCCCGGAGCGAGTGGCCCACCTGGCCGGCGCTGGCCTGCTGGTCCTGCTCGGCCTGCAGGCGTTGCAGTACCTCGCGCGATTCGGCGGCCGTCAGCCAGGGCGCGCTGGCCGGGCCGTCGGGCAGCTTCTTCCAGACCACCCAGGCCAGGGCCACGGCGGGCAGGCCCTCGATCACGAACATCCACTGCCAGCCGTGCCAGCCCAGGAAGCCGTCCATCTGCAGCAGCGCGCCGCCCACGGGGCCGCTGAGGATGTTGGCAATGCACACGCCCAGCAGGAAGTAGCCGATGGCGCGGGCCCGTTCCTCGCGGCCGAACCAGTAGGTCAGGTAGAGCATCACGCCGGGGAACAGCCCCGCCTCGGCCGCGCCCAGCAGCACGCGCATCACGTAGAACGAGGTCTCTCCGGTGATGAAGGCCATGCCGGCCGACAGCAGGCCCCAGGTCACCATGATCCGTGTGATCCAAAAGCGCGCGCCCACCCTGTGCATGATGAGGTTGCTGGGCACTTCCAGCAGGGCGTAGCTCAGGAAGAACAGCCCCGCGCCCAGGCCGTAGGCGGCCGCCGAGATGCCCAGGTCCACCTCGATGTGCGACTTGGCCAGCGCGATATTGGTGCGGTCTATGAAGCTGATCACATAGGACAGCACCAGCAGCGGCATCAGCCTGCGGAAGATGCGGGCGTTGAGCAGCGACTGCCTGTCGCCGGCGGCAGGCTGCGGCCGTGCGGGCGGCGCGTGAACAGGGGAGGGCGATGGGTGATGGACCATGGCAAATCCTTGGAAAGATGGGTGGAGGAAAGCGGAGTCAGGCGGTGGCGGTGGAGGCGGCGTTGCCGCGCGTGCCCAGCTGCAGGGCCACGCCGCCCAGCGCGCAGCCGGCCATGACCAGGAAGCACAGGGCATAGCCGCCGGGGCTGGTCCAGCCGCCGCCCAGGGCGATCAGGCTGCCCATCAGCACGGGCGCGATGCCGCCGCCCACGAACATGGCGGTGGTGATGATTCCGTTGGCCGTGGAGGTGGCCGCAGGCTGGGCGCAGTCCGAGGCCACCGCGTAGTAGATGGGCCAGACCGCATTGGCGACCAGGCCGAACAGCAGCTGCATCACCACGACCAGGGCCATGGTGTCGGCGAAGTAGAAGGCGCCCACGCTGGCGGCCATCCACAGGCCGCAGATCACCAGGGTGACGCGGCGCCCGATCACGTCCGACAGGGCCGGCCAGACCAGTTGGCCCAGGATGCCGGTGAGCGTGAACACCACGCTCATGCCTGCCGATTCGGCCAGCGACAGGCCCATGATGTTGTAGAGGTAGGCGGGCAGCACCACGTTGATGCCCATGTAGACCACCTGCGTGAGCAGGGTGTTGCCAGCCGTCAGGGCGATGCTGCGGTTGGCCAGCGTGCTGCGCAGGGTGCGCCAGGCCTGGCCTTTTTCCACCTGCGCCGCCACGCTGGCCTGCGGCGGGGTCATGCCCCGGGCGGCGATGTCGGCATACAGCAGTTCCATCTTCTGCGGCGTGGAGTAGCGCGCCCAGAACCACATCAGCGGGATGGCGACGACCAGCGCGACAAAGAACACATAGCGCCAGTTCTCCTCGCCGAAGGCGTACAGCACAAAGCCGGCGACCAGGCCGCTGAGCATGGCGCCCACCGGATAGCCTGTGTGGTGGGCGCCCAGCGCGAAGCCGCGCCGCTCCACCGGCCACCACTCGGCGGTGTTGCTCACGCCCACGGGCTCGCCCCAGCCGGCGCCCAGGTTGACGCCGACGCGCAGCGCCACGAAGCCCGTCAGGCTGCCGCTCAGCGCCTTGAAGCCCGAGGCGAACGACAGCGCCGTATAGCCCAGCACCAGGGGCACCTGAAAGCGTGCGCGCTTCCAGCCCGCGCCGTAGCGGTCGCTCCAGATCGCGCCGGGAATGTCCAGCACGGCCAGGGCCAGCATCACGATGGTGGCCACCGTGCCCCATTCGTCGGCCGACAGGCCGAAGTGCCGGGAGATGGTCGGCCCCAGCCGCAGCACGATCTCGCGGTCGTAGGCATTCAGTACCCAGATCAGCCAGCAGACCAGCAGGGATACCCATGAATAGCGGTGGATCTGGCGCAGCGAAGCGCGCGGGGCCTGGGCCATGACAGTCTCCCGGGCACCAGCGGTGGGTGCCGTTTCATTGTTGTGTGGATGAAGGCGCCGCTTCGCGGGGCGGGCGGCGTTGCGGTGCGAAGGCTCCGGGCCTGCATGCCCGGCTCCGTGCTCAGGCGCCGAAGCGCTGCTCGGGCAGGCCACGCACGCCCAGCCCCTTGACGGAGAACAGCGCGCCACGGGACTGGCCGTCGCCCGGGAAACGTGGCAACGGCGGCTTGCCCATGGAGGTGACGTACAGCGTGTCGAGCCCGGGCCCGCCGAACATCACGCTGGTCACCTTGCGCACCGGCATCTCTATCACCCGGTCCACCCGGCCGTCCGGCGTGTAGCGCACCAGCTGGCCCGCGTACACCAGGGCCTGCCACAGGCAGCCTTCGGCATCGACCGTGGCCCCGTCGGCCGCGCCGCCACCGCTGGTGTCGACCGGGGCAAAGGTCCGGCGGCCGCTGGCATGGCCCGTGGCCGTGTCGTAGTCGTAGGCCCGGATCTCGCCGCTCCACGTGTCCGAGAAATAGAGCGTCGTGCCGTCCGGGCTCCAGCACGGGCCGTTCGAGCAGATGATGCCCTCGTCCAGCACATGCAGGCTCAGGTCCGTGTCCAGCCGGTACAGCCGCGCCGAAGGCTGCTCCTCCAGGGTGTCCATGGAGCCGAAGACGAAGCGGCCCTGCCGGTCCACCTTGCCGTCGTTGAGCCGGTTGCCGGGAAGGTGGGACTCGGGGGCGACCACCAGCTCCAGCTCGCCGCTTTCCAGGTCCAGCGTGTGCACGCCGCCGTGCAGCGCCACCAGGGCCGAGCGGCCGTCGCGGCGCAGTGCCATGGAGCCAATCTTCTGGCCGACTTCCCAGGCGCGCAGTTCCCGCCCGTCGGCCGTGCAGCGGAAGATGCGGCCGTCGAAGCTGTCTATCCAGTACAGGCGCTGCTGCCCGACGTCCCACAGCGGGCCTTCGCCCAGCGTGGTCTTGAGGTCGGCGACGATATCGATCTGCATGGGAGTCTCCTGTTCGGTGGCATGGGGGCTGGCCCGGGAAGGCGATTCAGAAGGCCACGTTGGCCGCACCCTTGAGGCCCAGCATCCGGCGCGCCTCGTCAGGCGTGGCGACGTCGACATTCAGGGCCTCGAGCACGGTGCGGATGCGGCGCACCTGCTCGGCGCTGGAGGTGGCCAGCTGCCCCGGGCCTATCCACAGAGAGTCTTCCAGCCCCACGCGCACATGCGAGCCCATGGCCGCGCCCATGGTGGCCAGCGGCAGCTGGTTGCGCCCGGCGCCCAGGATGGACCACTGGTAGTTGCTGCCCAGCAGGCGGTCGGCCGTGCGCCGCATGTGCATCAGGTCCTCCGGGTGGCCGCCGATGCCGCCCAGGATGCCGAACACCGACTGCACGAACACGGGCCCCTGCACCAGCCCCCGGTCCACGAAATGCGCCAGGTTGTGCAGGTGGCTGATGTCGTAGCACTCGAACTCGAAGCGCGTGCCCTGGGCCTGGCCCAGCCGCAGGATGCCTTCGATATCGGCAAAGGTGTTCTTGAAGACCAGGTTGCGGCTGTTTTCCAGGTGCTCGCGTTCCCAGGCGTGTTCCAGGTCCTTGAAGCGCTCCAGCATGGGGAACAGGCCGAAGTTCATCGAGCCCATGTTCAGCGAGGCCAGCTCGGGCTGGAACTCGGTCACGGGCCGCATGCGCTCTGGCACCGTCATGTGCGGGCTGCCGCCCGTGGTGATGTTGACGATGGCATCGCTCTCGGCACGGATCGCCTTGAGAAAGGGGCGGAACAGATCCGGGTCCTGCGAGGGGCGCCCGTCGCGCGGATCGCGGGCATGCAGGTGCACGATGGCGGCGCCGGCCTCGGCGGCATCGATGGCGGCGCGGGCAATCTGCTCGGCCGTCACGGGCAGGTGGGGCGACATGCTGGGCGTGTGGATGGCGCCCGTGGGCGCGCAGGTGATGATGGCTTTGGTGCGGGTGGCCATGGAAGGTCCTTGCGAACGGTGAAAAAGGCGAGAGGAGGGGAGGAGAGGAGGAGAGGGCGCTCAGCTCAGCGCCTGTGTCAGCCCATCGACGGCCAGCTCCTGGCCCGTGACATGGCCGGCCAGCGGGCTGGCGGCAAACACGGCCATGTTGGCAATGTCGCGCGCCGTGGCCATGCGGCCCAGCGCGGCCTGGTGCGTGTAGCTGCGCGTGATGTCCTCCAGCGGCAGGCCGCGTGCCTGCGCCTTGGCGGCAATCACATCGCGGATGCGCGGGCCGTCCACGGCGCCCGGCAGGATGGCGTTCACCCGGATGCCGTCTGCGCCCAGCTCCAGCGCCAGCGACTTGGTCAGGCCGATCACGGCCCACTTGGACGCCGAATAGGCCGTGCGGCCCGGCATGCCCAGGTGGCCTGCCGCCGAAGACAGGTTGACGATGGCCGCCTGCCGGCCCTCGCGTGCCGATTGCCGGAGCCGGGGCACGGCCAGCCGCGTGCACAGGAAGGCGCCGGTGATGTTCACATCCAGCGTGCGCTGCCAGTCGGCCAGGTCCAGCGTCTCCACCGCGCCCGTGGGGCCGGCCACCCCGGCGTTGTTGACGAGGATGTCCAGGCCGCCCAACTCGTTGTCCACGGCCTTGAACAGGGCCTGCACCTGCAAGGCATCCGACACATCGGCAAGACGGCCGCTGGCGCCGGGCAGGGCGGCAGCCAGCGCATCCAGGCTGGCCTGGGCCACGTCACAGACCATGACGCGCGCGCCGGCCTCGGCAAAGGCGCGGCTGATTTCCAGGCCGATTCCGGCGGCGCCCGCCGTCACCAGGACGCGCTGGCCGGCCAGAAGATCGTTTTTCCACATGCGGGGACTCCTTGGGAACTCAAACAAAGGTGAAAGGGATTTGGGTTGGGTTTGGATTTTGTATCTGTGATCACATATCAAATATGGTGAATACCCTATGCGGCATGACAGCGGCGGCGCCGCGCTACCATCGCCGCCATGGCCATCAACGAACTAGTCACCCCACTCAAACGGCAGACCCTCAGCAGCGATGTCTATGCACAGCTCAGGGAGTTGCTTATCACGGGCCAGATGATTCCGGGCGAGCAGATCTCGCTGCGCACCACGGCCAGCGCGCTGGGCGTCAGCGTCATGCCCGTGCGCGAGGCCGTGCACCGGCTGGTGGCCGAGCAGGCGCTGGAACTCACGCCCAACCGCGCGCTGCGCGTGCCCTTGATGACGGAAAGCGCCTTCCGCGAGATCACGCGCATCCGCGTCAACCTCGAAGGCCTGGCCACGGAGCAGGCGGCACGGCAATTGCCGGCCGCCGAGCTGGAACGCATCGCCGCCCTGCAGGACCGCTTTGCGGCCGAGATGGCCAGCGCCTCGCCGGACGGCGCGCGGCTCATCGCCTTCAACAAGGATTTCCACTTCGCCGTCTACAGCGCGGCCGGCATGCCCATGCTGCTGCAGATGATCGAGGCGCTGTGGCTGCGCATAGGCCCCATCCTCAACCACGACATGCGCTCGGGCTCGCGCCGCGTGAGCGAACAGGTGGCGGTCGGCCACCATGCGCGCTTGGTCGAGGCGCTGCGGCGCGGCGATGCGCCAGCCGCCAAGGAGGCGCTGCGCGGCGACATCGAAAGCGCGGCCGACTACATCGTTTCGGCGGGCGTGCTGGTGACGGCGGACAGCGGGTTGAACGGCGTGAGTGGACTGAGCGGGCCCGCCTTGCCAGGTGAAGAAAGCCGGTGAGACGCAGAGGAATGAGGTAAGGAAGTAAGATTTCCGTGTTTTCTCTCATTTGCAGGAGCCGGCCATGCTTGCCAAATTGACGTCGAAGAACCAGATCACCCTGCCCAAGGCCGTGGTGTCCGAGGTGGAGGCCGCAGAGTATTTCGAGGTGGCCGTGGAAAACGGCCGCATCGTGCTCACGCCCGTGCACGTGCAGCGTGTCCAGCGCGCACAGGCCGTCCGCGACAAGCTGCAGCAGATGGGCATCACCGAAGAGGATGTGCAGGAGGCGACCTCCTGGGCGCGCAAATGATGCGTGTCGTCCTGGACACCAACGTCGTGCTCTCGGCATTGCTGTTCACGTCCGGCCGTCTTGCGTGGATACGCCGGGCCTGGCAGCACCAGCAGTTGAAGCCCCTGGTCTGCAGGGAAACGGCCAGCGAATTGCTGCGTGTGCTCGCCTACCCGAAGTTCAAGCTGTCAACGGCCGAGCAACAGGCCTTGCTGGAGGATTTCCTGCCCTGGGCCGATGTCGTCACACTGCCGCAGCCCTGGCCTGCATTGCCGCTGTGCCGGGACGACAAGGACCAGGTGTTCCTGGTGCTGGCGCATGTGGGCCGGGCCCGGGCGCTCATCACCGGCGACGGTGACCTTCTGGCGCTGCGTGACAGCTTTCCCGGCCTGATCGTGACGCCCGATGAGTGGGCAGCGCTGCACAAGCGCTGAGGGCAGGAATCCATGCACAACGCCCACGACCCCAAGGTTCTTCCCATACGCGACGGCGTCAGCCCCAGCTGCGTGGTGCTGCCCAGCCAGGGCGGCGGGTTGCTGATCGATTTTCTGGCCGAGCGCCTGCCGGCCGTGGCGCGCGAAGACTGGCTGCGGCGCCTGGCGCTGCGCGAGGTGGTGGACGAGCATGGCCGCGCCGCCGATGCAGGCACGGCCTTTGCGCCGGGCCTGCGCTACTACTACTACCGCGAGCTGCAGGCCGAGCCGCCCATCCCCTTCGAGGCCGAGGTCATCCACCGCGACGCGCATCTGCTGGTGGCCGACAAGCCGCATTTCCTGCCCGTGGTGCCGGCCGGCAAGTACCTGCAGCAGACGCTGCTGGTGCGGCTCAAGCGCGAGTTCGACCTGCCCGAGCTGTCGCCCATCCACCGCATAGACCGCGACACGGCGGGGCTGGTGGTGTTTTCGGTGCAGCGCGCCACGCGCGGCATCTACCAGGCGTTGTTCCGCGACCGCGCCATCCACAAGACCTACGAGGCCGTGGCCCCCTGGCGCGAGGACGTGGTTTTCCCGCGTACGCATGAAAGCCGCATGGAGGAAAGCGGCCATTTCTTCCGCATGCACGAGGTGGCCGGCACGCCCAACACCCGCACCCGCATGCAGGTGCTGGAGCAGCGCGGCCCCTGGGCACGCTACCGGCTGGAGCCCGAAAGCGGCAAGCGCCACCAGCTGCGCGTGCACATGGCCGCCCTGGGCCTGCCGCTGTGGGGCGACGGCTTCTATCCCGAAGTGCATGACATGCCCGAGGGCGACTACTCGCGCCCGCTGCAGCTGCTGGCGCGCAGCCTGGCCTTCACCGATCCTCTGGACGGCCAGTCGCGGCGCTTTGACAGCCGCCGCCAGCTGCTGCCGCTGACCGACCTGTAGAGGCTTTTCCACTGCCGGAAACCGTTGGTTTTTTGCCCATGGCCCCGCCATGGGATAGGCCGGTTGCGGACATTTAACGGACAACTTTGTCCGATAATTGTCCGCATGACTTCCAAAAGACCCAGTGCCGATATCCGCCGCGCCCAGCTGCTGGACGCGGCCGATGCCGTGTTCTCCGAGCATGGCGTGACCGCGCCGCTGGACCTGGTGGTCGAGCGCGCCGAGGTCGGCCGCGCCACGCTGTACCGGCAGTTTCCTGACCGGCGCGCGCTGATGCTGGCGCTGCTGGAGCGTTCGCTGGACAACATGCGCCTCGCGGCCGAGGCCATGGCCGAGGATGACGATGCCTTCTACAAACTGCTGTCCCGCTTGGCCGAGCGCATTGCGGTCTCGGCCCCCATCACCGATTACTGGCGCACGGTGGAGCGCGGCGACGAGGTCATCGCCCAGGCGCGCGTTGCCATGTGGCAGATCTTTCGGCCGGCCATGGACCGGGCCGTGGCCTGCGGCCATTGCCGCCAGCCGCTGACGCAGGCCGAGCTGTCCCTGGTCTTCGGCATGCTGGGCGCCTCGCTGCGCGGCGAGACGCCGCAGCAGCGGCGCACCCTGGCGCGCAAGGCGCTGCAGATCGTCTGGCAAGGCCTGAAGGCCTGACATGGCCACCACACCCACTCCACCGGGGCCCGTGCTGCCCCCGTCGCCCCCCGTCGTCTACCTCAAGCCCCCGCCGGACTGGGAAGAGCATGAAAAGCCCAGCCTGCCGGGCTCGCCGTCCATGCCGCTGCACCAGCCGGCCGTGCGCGCCGCCTATGGCCTGATCGCCGTGCTGGTGGCGCTGACGGGTGGCCTGGGCAATGCACTGTTCACCGCCAACCTGCCCACCATCCAGGGGCAGATGGGGCTGACGTCTTCCGAGGCCGCCTGGCTGACCGGCGCCTACGTCATGCTCAACATGACGGCCAACCTGCTGGTCTACAAGTTCCGCCAGCAGTTCGGCATGCGGCTGTTCGCCGAGATCGGCCTGGGCCTGTATGCGCTGCTGACGCTGCTGCACCTGGTGCTGGGCAGCTACACCAGCCTGCTCATGCTGCGCGCGGCCAGCGGCCTGGCGGGCGCCACCTGCAGCACGCTGGGAACGCTCTACATGCTGCAGGCCGCGCCGCGCAAGCATGTGCTGAAGATGCTGGTGATCGGCGTGGGGCTGGGGCAGATCGCCACGCCGCTGGCCTGGATCCTGTCGCCGGGCCTGCTGTTCAACAGCGAGTGGCACAACCTCTACCTGTTCGAGGCCGGCCTGGCCCTGATCTCGTTCGCGGGCGTGGTGGTGCTCAAGCTGCCGCCGGGCGTGCACATCCGCAGCTTCGAGCGGCTGGACTTCCTGACCTTCTTCCTGATGGTGCCCGGTGTGGGCCTGCTGATCGCCGTGCTGGTGCAGGGCTACAACCACTGGTGGCTGGACACGCCCTGGCTGGCCTGGATGCTGATCGGCTCCATCGTCCTGCTGAGCGTGGCGCTGTACATCGAGCATCACCGCCGCAATCCCATGCTGCAGACGCGCTGGTTCGTGCTGGCGCCCACGGTGCGCTTCGTGATCGGTGCGCTGCTGCTGCGCTTTCTGACCACCGAGCAGACCTATGGCGTGATCGGCATGCAGCGCATGCTGGGCATGACGGTGGACCAGATGCAGCCGCTGTTCATCGTCATCCTGCTGGGCACCATCGCAGGCATTGCCGTGTCGGCGCTGACCTTCGGGCTGGAGAACATGGGCAAGCAGATCGTGGGCTCCATCGTGCTGTTCGCGCTGGCGGCCTGGCTGGACCACAGCCGCACCAGCCTGGCCCGGCCCGAGGACTTCTTCGGCAGCCAGTTCCTCATGGCCGTGGGCGCGGGCCTGTTCATGGGGCCGCTGATGCTGATCGGCGTGGTGCAGGGCCTGAAGTTCGGCGCGCACTACATGCTGACGGCCATCGTCACCATCTCCATGACGCAGGCCATGGGCGCGCTCATGGGCTCGGCCCTGCTGAGCACCTACCAGATGCACCGCGAGCAGGTGTATTCGGCCGCCATCGTGGCCGACGTCGATCCCACCGACCCCATCGTGGCCGACCGCCTGCGCCTGCAGCAGCAAAGCCTGGCCCGCGTCATTGCCGACCCGGCCCTGCGTGCGGCCCAGGGCACGGCCCAGCTGGCGCAGGCCGCACGCCGCGAGGCCAATGTGCGCGCCTACAACGACGTGTTCGCCCTCACGGCCGGCGTGGCCGTGCTCTACCTGCTGTGGATGCTGGCCCTGGCCGGCCGCGCACGCCAGCGCGCCTTCGTGGAGCGCATGCGCGCCGCCGCTGCCGATGCCTCGGCCATGCGCGGCACCGATGCCGCCGCGCCGCAGGACGCGCCGGGCCAGCCGCCCACCCAACCCGTCGCCCGCGCCTGAAACCGTTCGCCCAGAGAAAAGACAACAACATGAGTGACTCCGAAAATTCCAATGGCGGCACGGCCGCCTCTGCCTCGCCTGCGCCGGCTCCCGCTGCGGCGCCTTCGCCTTCGCCATCGCCATCGCCATCGCCATCGCCATCGCCATCGCCATCGCCCAAGCTCATCAAGCCCTCGCTGCGCAGCGTGCTGGTGATGCTGGTGGTCGCACTGGCCGGCGTGCTGCTGGTGCTGCGTGCCTGGAACCTGTTCCCCTTCGCGGGCACCGTGGTCAGCACCGACAACGCCTATGTGCGCGGCGCCGTCACCGTGCTCGCGCCCCAGGTCAGCGGCTATGTGACCGAGGTGCTGGTGCAGGACTACGAGAACGTCAAGGCCGGCCAGCCCCTGGTGCGCATCGACGCACGCACCTACGAAGCCGCCCAGGCCCAGGCCCAGGCCCAGCTGGCCAATGCCCGCGCACAGCTGGCCAATGCCGACCAGACCCAGGCCCAGAACCGCGCCACGCTGGGCGCCAGCCGCGCCGGCCTGGCGGCGGCGCAGGCCGAATCCGACCGCGCCGCAGCCGAGCTGCAGCGCGTGCAGGCGCTGTCCGAGCGCGGCTCCGTCTCGCTCAACGAGCGCGACAAGGTGCGTGCCACCGCGCGCCTGGCGGCCACCAACGTGGCCAAGGCCCAGGCCGACATCGAGATCAACGCCCAGAAGATCAAGGCCACGACGGTGAACCGCGCCTCGCTCGAAGCCCAGGTCCAGATGGCCGAGGCCCAGCTGCGCCAGGCCCAGATCAACCTGGACAACACCGTGGTGCACGCGCCAGGCGATGGCCAGGTCAGCGAAGTCGGCGTGCGCCGGGGCCAGTACGTCACGGCCGGCTCCCAGCTCATGTACGTGGTGCCGCACACGCTGTGGGTGGTGGCCAACTTCAAGGAGACCCAGACCGCCCAGGTGCGCATAGGCCAGGCAGTGCGCTTCAGCGTCGATGCGCTGGGCGGCGCCCACCTCACGGGCCGCGTGCTGGAGATCGCGCCGGCCACGGGCTCGGAATTCAGCGTGCTCAAGGCCGACAACGCCACGGGCAACTTCACCAAGGTCGTGCAGCGCCTGCCGGTCAAGATTGCAATCGATCCCGACCAGGAGCTGGCCGCCAGGCTGCGCGCGGGCATGTCGGTGGTGGTGCGGCTGGATACGGCGCAGCCTGAGCCCCAACCCGCACAGCAGCCCGCACAGCAGCCCGCACCCCAACCGGAGGCCCGCCCATGACCGCCCGCGCACTGGCCATGGCCATCGCCTGCGCCACCGCGCTGGCCGGCTGCAGCGTGCCGCCGCTGAGCACCGCGCCTGAAGCGGCCCGGCCCGCCATGCCCGCCCAGTGGAGCGTGGCAGGGCAGGAGCCGGCCGCCGCCGTCCAGGCATCGTGGTGGCAGGCCTTTGGCGATCCGCTGCTCACGCGCTGGGTGGAACTGGCCCAGTCCCGCAACAACGATGTGCTGCTGGCCCTGTCGCGCGTGGATGAGGCGCGGGCCAACCTGGATGTGGCAGGCGCTGCGGGCCTGCCCCAGCTCTCGGCCACGGCCGGCGCCTCCACGGGCCGCAGCCTGGGCGCGCGGGGCCTGGCGCACACGCGCTCGGTTCAGCCCGGCCTGCAGGCCAGCTGGGAGCCTGATCTGTGGGGCCGCATCGCCCACCTGGAAAAGGCCGCCGCCCTGCGCCTGCAGGCCAGCGAGGCCGACCGCGACGCCGTGGCCCTGGCCGTGGCCGCCACCACGGCCCAGGCCTATGTGGGCCTGCGCTCGCTGCAATCGCAGCTGCAAGTGGCCCAGGCCACGGCCCGCTCGCGCGAACAGGCCCTGCGCCTGGCTGACGATCAGGCACGCGTGGGCTACACCTCGCAGCTGCAGCTCACCCAGGCCCAGGCCGAGCTGCAATCCGTGCAGCAGGCCGTGGAGCAGCTGGAGCTGTCGCTGGCGCGCCAGCGCACGGCGCTCCTGCTGCTGGCCGGCGGCGAGGGTGACGAGCAGGCAGCCGCGCTCATGGCAACAACCGACGGCCAGTCCGCTGCGCTGGGCGCACCGCCGCCTGCACCGGCCGCCGGCCTGCCTTCTGCCTTGCTGCAGCGCCGCCCCGACATTGCACGGGCCCAACTGCAGCTGGCGGCCGCCGACGAAAGCCTGGCCGTGCAGCGCACCGCCTTCCTGCCCCAGGTCTCGCTGACGGCCAGCGCCGGCAGCCTGCTGGTCAATGCCCTGCAATACCACCCGGCCACGGTCTGGGCCCTGGGCGGCAGCGTGCTGGCGCCGCTTTTCACGGGCGGCCGGCTGCAAGGGCAGTTCGACGCCGCCGCCGCCCAGCGTGACCAGGCCGCCTATGCCTATCGGGGCGCGGTGATCAAGGCCCTGGCCGATGTGGAAAACGCCCTGGTCGGCACCCAGCGCCTGCAGTCGCAGTGGCAGCACGCCAGCGAGCGCGAGGCGGTGCTGCAGCGCTCCCTGGGCTTTGCCAGGGACCGCTACGAGGCCGGCTACGCCAGCTACCTGGAAGAGCTGGACGCACAGCGCAATCTCTACCAGGCGCAGCAGGAGGTGATACGCCTGCGCCAGAGCCAGCTGGAAAACGCCATTGCGCTGTACCAGGCGCTGGGCGGCGGCTGGCAGGCCGCCACCACACCCGTCGCTGCACCTGTCGCCAGCCCCACCCGCTGATCAGACCTTCTCGATGCGCGCAGGCAGGCCCTGGCGCACCGTGGCGCCGGACACCCAGTCCACCCACACGTTTTTGCAGCCGGGCCGCGTGGGATCGGCAAAGCCCAGGTCATTGAGGTTCACGCCATTGGCATGCTCGGCGTTCACCGGCATGGGCTGGCCGTCGATGCTGTGGCGGCCCGCGCCCAGTTCGCGGTGGCCGTAGCCGTGCTCGATGGCCACGGTGCCCGGCATCACGCCGTCGCGCACCATGGCCACGGCCGTCACCGCGCCGCCCGGCGTGCGGATGCGCACCGTGTCGCCGTTGGCGATGCCCAGCCGCTCGGCGTCATCGCGGTGCAGGGACACCGGGTTGTGCGGATGCACCTGGCGTAGCCGCGAGACGGCAATCGACATGGAACTCATCAGGTTGGACTTGTACGAGGTCAGCAGCAGCGGCCATTGCTGCTCGCCGAAATGCGTGCGCATGGCGCTGCCGTCGGCCAGCCGCGCCGGATACCAGGTGGGGCAGCCGCTGTAGCGCTCGCCCGTCATGGCGTGGCGCATGCGGGCCAGCTCCTCGCTCCACACTTGCAGGGCAGGCGCGTGGGCCTTGCGGGTGTGGCCGTCCTTCCAGGCGTCCTCGATGCGGTCGAAGCGCCCGCCGCGCGTCAGCAGCATGGCCACCTGGCGCCATTCATCATCCTTCAGGCGCTGGCGCAGCGCGGGCACCAGCCTGTCCACGCCGGTGATGGCGATGTCGTCATCGCTGGCCGCCGGCACGGGCTTGCCGCCTGCCCAGGCCACGTTGGCCAGGGCATGGATGAAGAAGTCCTCGGCCGAGCGCAGCGCATGGGGCTGGCCCTGGGCGTCCTTGATGGCGGCCTCGCCAAAGCCCGGCAGGCCCAGCCGTTCTGCCACGGCAAAGAGGAAGCTCTCCACGTTCACGGGCTGGCCGCCGGCCGTGCGCGCCACGGCGGGCTGCACCACGGGCCAGCGCACGGTGGAGCTTTTGGCCACCACGTCGGCCCAGGGCGCCGAGATGCCCCAGCTCTCGTAGGTCACGGTATCGGGCACGATGAAATCGGCCAGCGCGCTGGTCTCGTTGATGAAGGGGTCGATGGAGACGATCAGCGGCAGCTTCTTCGGGTCCTTGAGATCGTCCACCAGCGCATTGCGAAAGCCCGCAATGCCGTAGACGGGGTTGCTCATGTGGTTGATCCAGGCCTTGGCGCGGTAGGGGTAGCCGGCCAGCGCGCTGGCCAGCATCTCGCTGGACAGGCCGCCCACGGCCGGGTACCACGGGGCCTGGGCGGCGGGGTAGTCCTTCGCGCCCTCGGGCTGGCCCTCGCGCTTGCGCTGGAATTCCGCGCTTTTCTCGTAGGGCTGGCGGTGGCGTGACAGCGCCAGGCCGCGCGGCTTGACCTTGCCGTCGAAGTTGGCGAAGTCGTAGCGCGGGCCCGGGCCGAAGGGGCCGAACGGGCCGGCATCCAGCACCAGGCCGCCCTGCACGTTGAGGTTGCCCACCAGGGTGTTGAGCATGCTGATGGCGTAGGCGGTGTAGAAACCCGCGCCGCTCATGGTGCCGCCATGCGCATCGGCCACGGCGCGCTTGCCATGGCTGGTGAACTCGCGCGCCAGCGCCTCGATCTCGCCGCGTGCCACGCCGCACAGCGCCGCGTACTCGTCCAGTGTCTTGAGGCTGGCCTGCTCATGCAGCTTGGCCAGCGAGGAGCAGACCGACAGCTCGGGGGCCTGGTCCGCGCCTTCGGCCTTCAGGCCGGGCACGGCCACGCGGGTGCGCACCATCAGCTGTGCAGGCTCGGCCTGGGTGTGCGGCGCCAAGCTGCCATCGGCACGCTGCACCACGAACACATCCTGGGCCGGCTTGCCGTCTTCGGCCGGCGCGGGCAGGGCCCAGCCCACGTCGGCGCCGCGCAGAAAGCTGCCATGGCGCGGGTGGCCGGGCTCGTTGACCAGCAGGTGCGTGGCATTGCTCCAGGACGCCTCGCCCGCCGCCTGCATGGCGGCCGGGCCGGGCTGGGCGAGAAAGCCCGTGTCATGGCGCGCCTCGTCCAGGATGACGCGGATCAGCGCCATGGCCAGGGCCAGGTCGCTGGCCGGCTTGACGGCCAGCCAGCGGTTGCCGCTGCCCGCAGCCAGGCTGGACGAGGTGGGCAGCACGGGCGAGACCACCACGTAGCGGAAACGGTTGTCCTCGCGCGAGCGGGCCTCGGCCAGCTCGCGGCCCTGGCGCTGGAAGGGGTTGCCGGACTGCGCGGGCGCCGCGCCGATGAACAGGCCGAAGCTGGCATGGCTCCAGTCCGGCTTGCCGTGCGGCATGCCGGGCAGGTCGCCCAGGGCCGCTGCCGCACCCACGCGAAAACTCTGGCCGCAGTAGGCGCCGTGGTTGCTGACGTTCACGGTGCCGAAGGACGGCCCCGCAAAGCGGCGCAGCAGCTGGGCGCGGCCTTCGTTGGAGGCGTCGGTCACCAGCAACTGGTTGGAGCGCGGGCCGAACTCGGGGTTGTCGGCGTCCAGCGGCGTCTTGGTGTCCCAGATGGCGCGCAGGCCCTCGACCTGGCCTTCACCGAACAGGTCGCCGCCCTCGCAGACTTCCTGCACCAGCTGCTCGAAGGAAATGCTCTGCCAGCGGCCGCTGCCGCGCGGGCCCACGCGCTTGAGCGGGGTGAGCACGCGGTGCGGTGCGTTCTGGTGCTCCAGCATGGACGAGCCGCGCGCGCAGGCCGTGGCCCGGCCCTCCAGGCCCAGCTCCTTGCCCAGTTTGGCGTAGACCTCGCGCACGGGTTCTTCCATGGCGGCTGGCCGCGTGGTGGCCAGCGGGTGGTAGGGGTTGCCTGCCACGCGCAGGATGCGGTTGCTGGCGGTATCGACACGCACGCGCACGCCGCACTGCGTCCAGCAGCCCAAGCAGCTGGAGGGGCTGACCACCTGGCCGGGCTGGGTGGCGAGCGCGCCCGTGGCCGGGTCGATGCGGAACTCCGGCGTCAGCGAATTGCCGCGCGTGGCGCTGGCCGTGGGCGTGCCCGAGGTGCCTGTGACCAGGCCCTTGGCACCGCGCGCCAGTGTTTCACCGTAGCCGGCCGCAAAGGCGGCCAGCCCGCCGGCGGTGAGTCCGCCGCGCAGCAGCAGGCGGCGGCGTGTGGCCTCGGCATCCAGGGAATCTTCGGGAGCTTGGGGGAGTTTCTTCTTGTCGGTCATGAAAGGCTTTCTGTGGCGCGGCCGGCCGGTGGCGGGCCGCGCTCCGTGAATGGGTGAGGGGTCGTCAGGGCGGCGGTGTCAGAGGGCGCGGGCCGTGGCCGAACGCGCGGGAAACAGCTCCAGCGCCCAGGTGGCCAGCGTCACCAGCGCGATACACAGGCCGGCCACGCCCAGCATGCCCAGCAGGCCGTCGCCGCCCAGCGACATGTGGTAGATGTACAGGCCCGCGCCGTACTTGGGCACGCCTTGCACGCCCATGAACAGCGCCCAGCGGAAGGCCCAGGCCGCGGCGGCCAGGCCCAGCCCCAGGGCCAGCGTATAGCGCGGGCAGGCCATGCGCTGACCACCCCGCACCAGGGCCCACAGCAGGGCGGCACCGGCCACGGCCGAGCCCAGCATGCTCAGGCGCCAGACCGGAAACTGCTGCCACAGCTGCAGCGCCGCCTGGAAGGAGCGGCCCTGGCCCAGCCAGCCGGCAACGGCCCAGACCGCCACCATGGCCAGCAGGCACAGCGCCAGCGCCAGGCCCAGCATGCGCAGGGCCTGCAGGGCTCCGGCATCGGGGCGGTGGCGGGCGGGCAGAAAGCGCGCCGTCACCAGCATGCAGCCCACCGTGGCCAGCCAGCCCGTGAGCGCCAGGTTCAGCGGCACCCACAGCGTGTTCCACAGCGGGCGCGAGCGCACGGCCATCAGCTCGGCGCCGGTATAGGCGGTGATGGTCAGCGCCGACACGGCCAGCAGCGGCGCCAGCCAGCGCAGCCACTGCGGCCGGCCCAGCCACCAGGCCAGCACGAAGGCCAGCGCCAGCCCCACGAAGACGGGCAGCAGCAGGGCGCCCACCGACATCCACGACCACGGCGTGAAGTGCGCATAGAAATGCCAGAAGCGCGCAGGCTGGTGCAGGTCGGCCAGCAGCGACACGGGTGCGGCGATGGCGCTCACGGCCAGCACCAGCACGGCGGCCGGCAGCAGGCGCGACATGGCGCTGCCGCGCGGCGCCCAGGCGCAGGCGGCGGCCAGCAGGGCGGCGCCCGTGGCAATGCCGGCCAGGAAGAAGTACTGCACGGCCCAGGGCAGCCAGGCCGATTCGTAGGCGGGGGTCAGGAGTTCGACGATGTGCATGGGGTGCTCCTTGCGTTCAGTGGGAAGTGACCAGCCGCACGCTGGCCTGCCCGTCCACGCCGTCGACGAAGGCGTCGGGCAATCCCAGGTAGTACACATGCGGGTCCGTGCCCATGGCGGGCTTGAGCACCTTGAGGTCCTTGGCGTGCTCGCGCATGCGCTGGCGGATCTCGCTGCCCTCGTCGTTGAGATCGCCGATCACGCGGGCGCCGCCCACGCAGCTTTCCACGCAGGCCGGCAGCAGGCCGGCTTCCAGGCGGTGCTCGCAGAAGGTGCACTTGTCGGCGGTCTGCGTCTCGTGGTTGATGAAGCGTGCGTCATAGGGGCAGGCCTGCACGCAGTAGCCGCAGCCCACGCAGCGCTCGTTGTCCACCAGCACGATGCCGTCGCTGCGCTGGAAGGTGGCCTGCACCGGGCAGACCGGCACGCAGGGCGGGTTGTCGCAGTGGTTGCACAGGCGCGGCAGGTTGAGCATGGCCGGCGGCAGGTCCTCGTTGCCCGCGTGCTGCACCTCGTACTGCAGCACCGTGGTGCGGAACTGGCCCAGCGGCGGCAGGTTCTCCATGGAGCAGCTCACCGTGCAGGCCTGGCAGCCTATGCAGCGGCGCAGGTCCACCAGCATGCCGTAGCGCCTGCCGGCCTCGCCGGGACGGCGCGGCGGCTGGAAACCCGGGGTGCCGGGCGCGGCCGCCGCCACGGGCAGGGCCACGGCCGCCATGGCGGCGGCCAGCAGGTCCTGCAGGAAGCCGCGCTTGCCGGCGGCGGGCTGCTGCGCATGGGGGACGGTGCGGGCGGGGATGTCCTGGGAGGAGGGCTGGCAGCTGCAGTCGTTGCAGCCGCTGCCGGCGCGGGATGTTTTTGGCATGGCCTGTCTTTCATCGTCCTGCGGCCACGGAGGGTGGTCGCTCAAACTCAATAAAGCATTAAAAATATGCTTTTTATATTGAATTTAATATATAAAATTCAGGGCCTTGGTGGCTTGATGTGAGTCAAGCAATGGGCTTTCCAAGTGCCTGCCGAGTGCCTGCCGAGTGCCTGCCGAGTGCTTGCAAAGCGCCACCGACTGCCTGCCATGGACAGGCGCCCAAGGCAGTCCATAGCGTGTGGCGCAGGGATTAAGACGGGGTTAACAGGGTGACTGCATTCCTCGGGAATGCGGGGCGCATATCGGAAATCACCCTCTTGTTTCCGCGCGCGGCCCCGGTCTACGCTGCTTGTGTCGCCACTGCCAAGGAGTTCTCCATGAACCATGCCCTGAACAGCCTTGCTTCGGAACTGGACCTTGCCGCCGAAGCCGGCGAGCACCTTAGGCTGCAATTCACACAGGCCTGCGTGGACCGCATCGCGCACCTGCTGGAAGACCCGGACGTCATCCGCTGCGCACAAGGCCTTCGCCGCTACCTGGACGGCCAGATCGACAGGCAGGAACTGGACCGCCTGGCCCGCGAGGCTGCCAGCCTGGCCAACCACCACCAGGGATCACGCTCCCTCGACGGCTGCGGCCATGCCGCCGTGTCCGCCACCTATGCCACGGCCCATGGGCTGGCGGGCCGGGCGCTGCAGGCGGCCGACTATGCGGCCTACGCCATGGTCTATGGCGAGGGCGGCCACGGCGCCGTCACGGACCGTGAATCGTTCGAGCCTGAATACCAATGGCAGGCGCGCTGCCTGGCCTCGCTGGCGCAGGCCGCTCAGCAGCGCACGTAGCACCAGGCCGACTGCTGCAGCAGGGCCAGCGACTCGATGCCGCCCTGCGGCAGCACGCGCATGCCGGCAGGCGCCTCGCGGCCCAGCTTCCTGAGCGTGTTCGGGCAGACCAGCGCATGGGCCAGGGCGGCCGCATCCAGATGCTGCGGCGTGCCCGGCGCGGCGTCCAGCAGCGCCTCGACGGCCGGGCCGTTGATGACGATGCGGACCTCGGCACCGGGCCGGTCCTGGCGCAGGTTGGCCAGATTGCTGCGTGCACGGGCCAGGGCGCCGGGCGTGGGCGCATGCAGCACGATGCGCAGCGGCGGCGCATCCGGCCGGGCGGGGAACAGGTCGCTCCAGTCGCTGGAGGATGTGGAAGCGGCGGGACAACGGCTTGTGCTCATGGTCGTCCTCGTCATTTCCTGCCACGCGGCCCCATGACCTCTTCCAGCAGGCCCGGCGGCAGGCCGGTGCGCACCTGCACCAGCCCCTTGTCATCCTTCCAGACCAGGGCCGGCGTGGCACGCAGCCCCCAGGTGGACATCAGCGAGGCATGGCTGGCCAGCACCTGCCGCGTGGCCTGCGGCACCGGGGCCAGCGGCGTGGCGCCCGCGCCCTCTGCGCTGGCGCGGCCGGCCTTGGCATAGGCGCGTGCGTGCTCGGCCAGGGCCTGCTCGGGCTGGCGCGCGGTCAGCAAGGCGGCGGCCTTGCCCTCGCTGCTGGGCTTGAGGATGCCCACCAGAATGTGGCGCAACTGCACCTGGCCGCTCTCCACCCAGGGCCGGGCATCGTTCCACAGCTGGTTGCAATAGGGGCAGTTGGGGTCGGTGAACACATAGACCGTGCGCGGCGCGTCGGCGCGGCCATCCGGTATGGACTGGGCGCGCTGCACATCGCCCCACAGCTGCTCGCCCATGGGCTTTTGCACGGCGGCCTGCAGGGCCTGGGCGTTCACGTCGCGGCCCTGGGCGTCGATCACCGTGCCCAGCACCCAGTGCTTGCCGTCGGGCATGCGGTAGATGGGCACGGGCTGGCGGTCGCGGTAGGCGGCCCAGGCCTTGAGTCCGCCCACGGCCGGCAGCGGTCCCACCAGGGTCAGTCCCTGCTGGGCCAGAAACTCCTCCGATGGCAGCTCGGACGCCGCAGCCGGCAGGGCCAAGGCTGCCGACAGGGCCAGGGCTCCTGCCAGTGCAGGCAGGGGGAACAGGGGGGAAGCGCTCATGAACATTCCTTCAGATGCTGGGCCAGGCTGGCGCGCGACAGCTCGCCCATGCGCATGCCGCACAGCCGGCCGTCGGCGCCATAGAAATAGGTGGAAGGCAGGCCCCGCTGGCGCCAGTGCCGGCCGGCCTGCTGCTGCGGGTCGAACAGCACCTGGGCCAGCGGCAGCGGGGCTGCTGCCTGCTCGCGCTGCAGGTAGCCCATCACGGCCTCGGCAGACTCGCCCTGATTGATCCAGATGAAGCGCACATCGGGCCGCTGCTGCTGGGCCTGGGCCAGCACCGGCATCTCGCGCCGGCAGGGCGGGCACCAGGTGGCCCAGAGGTTGATCACCATGGGCTTGCCATCGGCCTGCTGCAACTGCTGCAGCGAGACCGGCTGCGCCTGCCCGTTGACCAGGGTGAAGGCCGGCAGGGCCGGTGCATCTGCGGAGGGCAGCGCCTGAAGCAGGCTGCCCAGCACCAGCAGGGCCGCCCCCGCGCCCAGCGCCAGCCCTGTGGCGCGGCGCAGCACCGGGGAGCGGCGGCTGCGCCACAGCATGTACAGCAGCGCGGCCAGCAGGCCGGCCCACAGGTTCCATCCCCCGTCGCGGATATCGACGACACGGCCTGCGAAGGCCGGCATCCCGCTCCAATCCCAGGGGGCAGGCGCGACCTCGGTCCACCACTGCGCGACATAAGCCAGGCGCGCCGCCAGCAGGCCGGCCAGGGTGCTTTGCCACAGCAGCGCATCCACGGCCTGGCCTGTGCGCCTTTCGTTCCTGCGCGCCAGCCACTGCGCCAGCAGCCAGGCCAGCATGGCCACCACCACGCCCGTCGGCAGGACCAGCGGCCCCAGCGCCAGGCTGGCGGGCAGGTGCAGCCAGGCGCCCAGCGCCGATAGCGCTGACGGCCCGCCAGGCTCTGCCGCTCCGGCAAGAACAGGCGAAGGCGCCAGCAGCAGGCCGGCAAGCAAGGGCAGGAAGGACGAAAGAAGAGGGGATGACCGGAGATGCATGGAAGGGAGTTTCAGCCATGCGGGCTGACAGGCCGTGGATGCTGGCAGCGGGGAATTAACGGGGGGTTAACGGCCTCATGGCCTCACGGCCTCACGGCCTCACCTGGCTTGCCGGGCGGCAGCGCCACCTCTTGCGCTCGCAGGAAAAGGATTTTCTGCAATCGCAAGAAAATCCATCTCATCGATCGAGGGTCAGAACTTATTCCAGAGTGCTGCAAATGCCCCGAAAGAAATGGCAATGAAGAGGGATGCCTTGAAAACCAGCTTGTTTTTTGATGAAGTCGATGGCTTCACTATCTCGTATTTGGAAACGAGCATGACGACGACAAGGGTCAGCACGCACACGACGATAAGCCGTGTCTGAAGTTCGTTCATTGCATATCCTTCCATCAAGCGGAATACGGGGTCGCGAGCGATGCGAATCCGTGAGGGCAAGGCCTGGATTGTGCATTGGTAATTGCGCGAATTTCCGCTGTGGAAGACAAGGAGAATTCCGAAATATTTCAGGATATTTCCGAGGTGGCATAGGACTTGTCCTGAAGTTTCTGCGGAATTCAGACTTGGTGATTCTTTGCCTGTTGATGGCCGCAATCCGCTTTGCTTCCAGTCCCAACCAATCCCATGGCCGCAGACAGCAGCAAGGCCGCAGCGGCAAATCCGCCAGACAGCCAGAGCGTGGCGTGCAGCCCCCAGCCATCGACCAGTTGGCCGCCTGCCCATGAGCCCAGCGCAATACCGATGTTGAAGACGCCAACGTACAGCGCCGTGGCAATTTCCACGGCGCGTGGCGCAGCCTGCATCATCCAGGTCATCAGTCCCACCGATACGCCGCCGTAGGCCAGGCCCCAGACCAGCAGCACGGCGCCCCCACCGGTTGGCGAGTCGCCCACGGACAGGAACAGCACAGGCGCCAGCAGCAGGCCCATGGCGATCGCCGCCAGACTCGGCGCCGTGTGGCGCGCCGCGATGATGCCCGCCAGGAAGTTGCCCGCAATGCCCGCGATGCCGTAAGCCAGCAGCAGCGCGCTCATCCATCGCGCATCGAACCCCGACACCGTCAACAACAACGGGCGCACGAAGGTGAAGGACATGAAATGCCCGGCCACCAGCAGCAGCGTCAGTGCCAGCCCGGCCTGCAGCCTGCGGTTGGCCAGCTGATGGCTGAACTGGCGCAGGCTGGCCGAGCCTGTGGCAGGCAGGGCGGGGAGAACGGCCACGTGCAGCGCCAGCACCAGTGCGCTGAAGCCTGCCATGCCACCAAAGGCCCAGCGCCATCCCGCGAAATCGCCGATCAGCGCGCCCAGCGGCACGCCCAGCACCGAGGCCGCCGCCACGCCGCCAAAGATGATGGAGGTTGCCAGGCCCATCGACGCCTGGGGTACCAGCCGTGCCGCCAGCCCGCCCGCGATTGCCCAGATGCCGCCCATGCAAAAGCCCACCAGGACGCGCGCGGCCAGCAGCCAGATCAGCGACGGCGCCAGCGCCGAGGCCAGGTTGGCCAGCACGAGCAGGGCCAGCAGTCCGCACAGGATGCGGCGCCGGTCCATGCCGCCCGCCGCCATCACCACCAGCGGCGCGAACAGCGCGGCCAGCAGCGCCGGCAGCGAGAGCATCAGGCCGGCCCTGCCCATGGAGGTGCCCAGGCTGCCAGCAATGGATGTGAGCAGGCCGACCGGCAGCATTTCCGTGGTCACCACGGAAAAGGTGGCCAGGCCCACGGCGGACACGGCCAGCCACGGGCGGCGCGCGGCGGGTTCGGGCCGCGTGGAGGAAGACGAATTCATGGTCCAGATCCCTTCAAACAGGTGGGGGGTGTTGCACCGCCGTCGCGGGACAGAGAAAATACATACGCTGCGTATGAATAGAATCCTATATACATACGCGGCGTATGTAAATAATCATGCACGCCGTATGTAAGGAGATTGGCCATGGTTCGCCGCACCCGCGCCGAGATGGAAGCAACCCGCGCCACGCTGCTGGCCACGGCCCGCAAGGCCTTTGGAGAGCAGGGCTACGCCGATGCCTCCATGGACGATCTCACCGCGCAGGTGGGCCTGACGCGGGGCGCGCTGTACCACCATTTCGGCGACAAGCAGGGCCTGCTGGCGGCCGTGGTCGAGCAGATCGATGCCGAGGTGGATGAACGCCTGAAGGCCATCACCGCCCATGCCCAGGATCCCTGGCAGGGCTTTCGCAGCCGCTGCCGGGCCTACCTGGAAATGGCGCTGGAGCCTGAAATCCAGCGCATCGTGCTGCGCGATGCGCGCGCGGCTTTGGGCGGTGCGCTGCCGCAATCGCAGCGCCACTGCATTGCGTCCATGCAGGCACTGATTGCGGACCTCATGGCCCAGGGCATCGTGGCCCGGGCCGATCCGCAGGCGCTGGCATCGCTGATCTACGGCAGCCTGGCCGAAGCGGCTTTCTGGATTGCCGAGGGCGAGGACGCCGACCTGCGGCTGGAGCGCGGCGCGGCGGCGCTGGACCTGCTGCTGGGCGGGCTGCTGGCCCGGCCCTGAGCGGGCCGCCTGGCCGCATTCTTGTGCGCGTGCCTGCGAGATTCGGCATGCTGGCGCACACCTCGCTACAAATCTGCGATGCTCAGTCGCTTTTCGTTCCCGACTTGGATACAGACGGCGGGGCCTGGCGCCAGGCCCTGCGGACAACAACATGCATGTTCTCTTGGTGGAAGACAACGCGCTGGTGGCCAGCGGCGTGCGAGCCGGCCTGCAGCTGCAGGGCTTCGGCGTGGATACCGTGGCCTCGGCCGGGCAGGCGGATGCGGCCATCCGTTCCTCGCATTTCGATGCCTGCGTGCTGGACCTGGGCCTGCCCGACGAGGACGGCCTCTCGCTGCTGGCGCGCTGGCGCGGCCAGGGCCTGCAGGTGCCCGTGCTGGTGCTGACGGCGCGCGATGCCGTGTCACAGCGCATCGAAGGCCTGCAGACCGGCGCCGACGATTACCTGGTCAAGCCCTTTGACCTGCACGAACTGGCGGCGCGCCTGCATGCGCTGCTGCGCCGCGCGGCCGGCCGCAGCGTGGACTGGATCGAGCTGGGCGAGGTGCGCATCAACCCCGCTGCAGGCCACATCCAGCGCCAGGGCCGCACGGTGGAGCTGTCGCGCCGCGAGTGGTCGCTGCTGCGCGCGCTGCTGCAGTCGCCGGGCCGCATCCTGAGCACCGAGCAACTGCGCGACAGCCTCTACGGCTACAGCCAGGACGTGGAGAGCAATGCCGTCAACGTGCATGTGCACCACCTGCGCCGCAAGCTGGGCCATGAACTGGTGGAGACGGTGCGCGGCGAGGGCTATCGCCTGGGCCTGCACCCATGATGCGCAGCCTGCGCGTGCGCCTGCTGGCATGTCTGTGCCTGGCGCTGTGCACGCTGTGGGGCGGGGTGGCGGCCTGGATGTTCTCGGACATGCGCAACGAGCTGCGCACCGTGCTGGATGACCGGCTGATCGCCTCGGCGCGCATGGTGGCCGGCATCGTCCACCAGTTCCGGCCTGCCCGGGAGCTGCCGCAGGACTGGAGCCCCATGCTCAACGTGATCGCGCGCGACGGCGTGGCCTGCGAGGTCAGCCTGGTGCGCGGCGAGGTCCAGCCCGTGCGGCCCGAATCGGCCCTGCCGCAGGTGCTGGCCAAGACCGAGGGCAGTCCCGTGTTCCCGCAGAGCATGCCGCTGGGCTTCTCGACCATCATCAAGGGCGGCAAGCCCTGGCGCACCTATGTGCTGGAGGACCACGGCGTGCGCATTGCCACGGCCGACCGCATCGATGTGCGCGAGGGCCTGATCCACGGCTTTGCCTACACCATCGTCCTGCCCTTCGTGCTGGCGCTGCTGGCCAGCATGGGGCTGATGTGGTGGGCCGTGACCCAGGGCCTCAGGCCGCTGGAGGCCCTGCGGCGCGAACTGGCGCGCCGCCCGCCCGGCGACGACTCGCCCGTCGCCCAGGGCCTGCAGACGCGCGAGCTGGCGCCGCTGGTGGGCACGCTCAACCAGCTGCTGCACCGCGTGCGCGCCGCCATCGACCGCGAGCGCCGCTGGAGCGACGACGCCGCCCATGAGCTGCGCACGCCGCTCACCGCCATCAAGACCCATGTGCAGGTGGCGCAGATGGCGCTGGCGGCGCCCGGCATGCCTGCCGGCCTTCTGGCCGCGCCGCCCGGCTCCATGGCCCGCGATTCGCTGGCCCAGGCGGGCGAGGGCGTGGAGCACCTGCAGCACACGCTGGAGCAATTGCTGCTGCTGGCGCGGCTGGAGCAGCATGAACCTGGCGCTGCCTCCGTGCTGGCCTGCGGCGATGCGCCTGCCGATGCGCTGCAGGCGCTGGACAAGGCCTGGCAACTGGCTGTGAATGCCGTGAGCGCCCAGACCCCAGCGCCCGCGCTGCGCACATGGCTGGACAACGGCCAGCCCGTGCAGGACTGGCCGCTGGCCATCTCCGAGCCCCTGCTGGTCTCGGCCCTGCGCAATCTGCTGGAAAACGCCCTGCGCCATGCGCCGCAGCATCCCGTGGAACTGGCCGTGCGCCCCATTGGCGCCATGCCGGGCAAGACGCAGCAGCCGGGCACAGGCTATGTGGAGTTCACCGTGGCCGACCACGGCCCGGGGCTCAGCGCCGAGGAATGCGAAGAGGCCACGCGCCGCTTCTGGCGCAAGCGTCCCCAGGAGCATGGCAGCGGCCTGGGACTGCCCATCGTGCAGCGCATCGCCGAATGCGCAGGCGGCTGCCTGCTGCTGCAGCCGCGCAGCCTGTGGCGGCCCGAGGAAGGCCAGGCCAGCGGCCTGGTCGCGCGCCTGTACCTGCCGCTGGCGGACGGCCCGGGCCCGCAGGCCCCGGCCGCCGGCCCATTAGCGCCGGCCCATTAGCGCCGGCCCATTAACGCCGGCTTAATCTCGTTTCCGTATCGTGCGGGCCTGGCTGGCCAGCCCTGCGGGCATTGCGCCTTGCGGGGCGGCGGCCGGTATCCCTATTCGACCCTGTCCGCCGCAGCCGTGCGCCCCTGGGTGCGTGGCGCGGACGCATGGCAGGGCAAATGCCTCTTCCCACGATGATCCGCATGAACAAACAGACCCTGTCCCGGTCGTGCATCGCCATCGGCATCTGCATGCTGATGGGCAGCGCCTGGGCGCAAGACGCCGCGCCCAAGGCACCAGCGCCCGCAGCAGCGCCCACAGCTGCGGTGCAAGGCAGTGCAGCAGCCGGCCAGAAAATCGCCCAGTCGGGCACGCCCCAGGGTGCGGCGGCATGTGCCACCTGCCACGGCGCCAAGGGCGAGGGCATGGCGGGCTTTCCGGCCCTGGCCGGCCAGCACGCCGGCTATCTGGCGCGCCAGCTCCAGCACCTGGCCGACGGCAGCCGCCAGGCCCCCGTGATGGCGCCCATGGCCAAGGCCCTGTCGGCCCAGGACCGCGCCGATGTGGCCGCCTATTACGCCAGCCTGCCGCTGCCCATCCAGCCCGTGCGCGGCCCCCTGCCCAAGGGCAAGGACGATGACGGCGCCTGGCTGGTCGAGCGCGGACGCTGGGCGGACGGCATTCCCGCCTGTGCCCAATGCCACGGCCCGGGCGGCGTGGGCGTGGGCGCCGATTTCCCGGCCATCGGCCACCTGACGGCCGACTACATGCAAAGCCAGGTCGCCGCCTGGAACAAGGGCCAGCGCGAGGCCGGCCCGCTGGGCCTCATGGGCAAGGTCGCGCAAAAGCTCACGCCCGCGGACATCCAGGCCGTGGCGGCCTACTACGCCCGCCTGCATGGCACCAGCACCGCAGCCACGGCCTCCGCGCCAGCCAAACCCTGATGGACCGGGAGCCGAACATGTCCGACACACAACCCACCCGCGCCTCCAAAAACTCCAATACCGCCGAGTACGTCGTCGTCGCCTGCCTGTTCGCCGGCCTGGCGGGCGCGCTCGCCTATGGCATGTACATCAGCCAGCCAGACATGCCACCTGCGCCGGCCCGCGTGGGCGCGGTCCCCGCTGCGGCTGCCACCGCAGCCAGGGCCGATGCAAATGCGAATGCCCAGGTCACCTCCCAGGCCGTGAAAGTGGCTGCCGACGGCGGCGCCTTCACACCCCCCGGCGCCCGCGACATCCCCGACACGCCCATGGGCGAGTGGATTCGCCGTGGCGAGGCCATCTTCCTGCGCACGCCGGCCAACGCCGTGGGCTTTTCGGGCAACACCCTCAACTGCGTGAACTGCCACCTGGACGCAGGCCGGCTCAAGGGCGCCGCACCCATGTGGGGTGCCTACCCGCTGTACCCGGCCTACCGCAAGAAGACCAACCACGTGGACACCTTCGCCGAGCGCGTGCGCGGCTGCTTCATGTACAGCATGAACGGCAAGGCCCCCGACGACGGCCACGACATCCTCGTGGCGCTGGAGGCCTACGCCTACTGGATGGCCCAGAAGGCGCCCACGGGCGAGAAGCTGCCGGGTGCGGGCTTCACCAAAGTGGGCAAGGCCGCGCAGGAGCCCAGCTTCGAGCGCGGCGCCAAGGTCTACGAGGCCAAGTGCGCGTTGTGCCACGGCGCGCAGGGCCAGGGCCAGGAAACCGGCGGCGTGACCGTGTTCCCGCCGCTGTGGGGCAAGCAGTCCTACAACTGGGGTGCGGGCACGCATGAGGTGGACAAGGCCGCCAGCTTCATCAAGGGCAACATGCCCTACGGCAACCCCACGCTGGACGACCAGGAGGCCTGGGACGTGGCCACCTACATCAACAGCATGGAGCGCCCCCAGGACCCGCGCTTCACCGGCAACGTGGCCGACACGCGCAAGCAGTTCCACGACACCCCGTTCTCGCTGTACGGCACCGAGGTCAACGGCCGGCTGCTCAAGGGTCTTTGAACAGGTCGGACAGGCAACGGCAGGCCGGGCGCAGGCCTGCGTTGCCGTGCATGGCAGGGCGCTGACGGCCGCCCTGCAAGCGCATCTGCGCCGGTGCGGCCTTTGCACCAGACGGCGTACGGTCATCGGTTTGACGGCCGGCATTTCATGATTTAATAAGAATCATTCTCACTGATTTGCCAGCGCATCCGGCTTGCATCGCAGCACACCGCCTTGCCGGCAAGCCAGGTCCGTGCCGGACAGGGCCATGCGCAAAGGCCTTCGCGCGACCACCGCGCAATGCTCAGGTTTGCCGAGGAAACCATGACCCAGACCTTGGACGACATTCAGCAACTGGCGCATGAGCACCAGGTGCTGCTGCGTGGCTACGGCCACGCCCAGTTGCGCAGCAGCGAGCTGCTGTGCCTTCAAGCCCAGGAAATAGAGAGGCTGCAAAGGCTGGTGATCCGCCAGCGCGCGGCCTTGATGGCCAAGGAAACCCAGCTGCTGTGGGCGCGCGAGGAGCGCGAGGCGCTGGAGAAGGCCATTCCCGGCCTCTCGCGCCGCGTCACATTGGCACGGCGCGTGGAGTCGCTGCTGGTGCGCGTGCAGGACCTGTTGCGCGAGCGCGCACGCTGGCAGCGCCAGACGGCCGCGCCCGTGGCGCAGCCCGCCATGCCTGCGCGGGAGCCCGAACAGGACGCCGAGGCCTTCGAGGCCAGCCTGCGCGAGGCCGATCTGGTGATCTGCCAGACCGGCTGCCTGAGCCACGGCGAGTACTGGCGCGTGCAGGACCATTGCCAGCGCACGGGCAAGACCTGCGTGCTGGTGGAGCAGCCCGATGCGCTGCGCATCGTCCGCATACACCGGGGTGCCGAAGGCGGCGACAACCCCGCCATGACACTGACACACGGAGACACCACCGCATGACACGCAGCAAGATGCCCCTGAGCCCGGGCGGCGAACCCGAACTGCGCAGCGTCGGCTTGAAGGCCACGCTGCCGCGCATGCAGGTGCTGGAAATCTTCAGGCAGAGCGCATCGCGCCACCTGCATGCTGAGGACGTGTTCCGCCTGCTGGCCGAGCGGCGCGCCGAGGTGGGCCTGGCCACCGTCTACCGCGTGCTGTCGCAGCTGGAGGCCGCAGGCCTGCTGCTGCGCCAGACCTTTGAAAGCGGCAAGGCGGTGTTCGAGCTCAATGAGGGGCCGCACCATGACCACCTGATCTGCCTGCAGTGCGGACGCGTGGATGAATTCAGCAACGACCACATCGAGGCGCTGCAGCACCAGGTGGCCCAGGCCCACGGCTACCGCCTGGCCGACCACCGCCTGGCCCTGTACGGCCATTGCGGCGCGTGCTCGCAGCTGCCACCCGAATCACCGGCACAGCCCGAGCAGGCAAGACAGCCTGCGCTGCAGGACAACGAATGAGCACCAACGACAGATCCCTGACCCCCGAGCAGCGCGCCGCGCTGGACCTGCTGATGTCGCGCCAGTCGCGCTGGCCGCTGCAGGAGCCGGCGCCCGGCCCTGGCGTGATCGACACCGTCATCGACGCGGCCTTGCGCGCCCCCGACCACGGCCAGCTGCGCCCCTGGCGCTTCGTGCTGGTGCAGGGCGATGCGCGCCACGCGCTGGGCGAAGTGTTCGTGCAGGCCGCCAAGGCGCGCGATCCCCAGGCCGACGCCGAGCGATTCCGCGCCAAGGCCCTGTCGGCCCCGCTGATCATCGCGCTGGGCGTGCACCTGCAGCCCGAGCACAAGGTGCCTGAAAGCGAGCAGCTGCTGGCCGGTGGCGCTGCCGCCATGAACATGCTCAACGCCCTGCACATCCTGGGCTTTGGCGGCTTCTGGGCCAGCGGCGCCAACAGCCACGATGCGCGCGTGCGCGAGGCCCTGGGATTCGAGGCCCATGACCGGCTCGTCGGCCTGCTGTATGTGGGCACGCCCGTCTCGGCCGGCCGCGAAGCCCTGCGGCCGCCGCGCAACCGCTTTGTGCGCGAATGGCATCCCGGGCAAGACCTGGTGCAAGGCCTGGCCCTGGCCCTGTCCTCCAGCGCGGCCGACGAAGGCTGATCCTGGTTCCCTGAAACAAGGATGCCCGGCTTGACCGGGCATCCTTCGTTGCGGCTACGCAATCGGCCTAAGCCGCCGTCTCGACCGACTTCAACTGGTAGATGGCATAGAAGTGCACGCCAAAGGTCCAGCGGAATGCCGGCCCCACCAGCGAGTAGGGCGGGCCGTAGCCTTCCATCACCTGGTGCGCGGCCACCAGCTGCAGGCGCGGATGGGCTTGCGCCAGATCGGCCTCGCGGCGCAGGCCCCAATGGAACTGGGCCCGGGTGAGCCGGACCGAGGGGTGCTGGCTTGCGCGCCCGGCGGCCAGCCAGCACATGGCGTCGAACACCAGTTCCGAACCCGGCGGGCTGCATTGCGCAAACGTGGTCCACAGCGCCTGTATCTGCTCTTTTTGCAGGTACATGGAAACGCCTTCGGCCATCATGAAGACGGCAGGCCCTGACCTGTCGGCCGGCAGTCCCAGCCGCCGCCACCAGTCGGCGTCGGCCAGGTCGAATTCGCGGATCTCCTGGCGCTCCGATTGCCAGGGCAGCAACTGCCTGCGCAGTGCGACCACCGGCCCCAGGTCCGCATCCGTCATGCGCATCTGCCCGTTGTCCAGCCATTGGAAATAGTCGCTGAGGCCGCAGCCCAGGTTCACCACATGGCCCTGCGGCTGGCGCCGGAGAAAGTCCTGCGCCAGCGCGCGAAAGCAGTGCGTGCGCGCCAGCACGCCGTAGATGCTCTGCCTGTCCTGAAGCCAGCGGCTGCCGTCGTCGCCCAGCTGGGTCAGGGTGTCCAAGGCATGGGCATCGCTGACGGCCATGCCCGGAAACAGCCGGTCGCCCAGGGCGCGGGCGGTCAGCGGAATGCGCAGCGTCTCGCTGACGTCGGACAGTTTTTCCTGCCGGGGCGTGGAGGGCGGCGCATCGGTGAAAGCCGGGCCGGCCGACGGTGCAAGAGGTTCGGGCATTGCTCGCTCCTGTGGTGCGCTGCAGGCCAGCATGCCAGGCCTGCGCACGTCATGAACCAGTTAACGGGAATCATTCATATTGGCTTGATGCAAGGCTGCCACGGCACGACCCGCGACGCTTCCAGGGCCATCATGCGCGAAGTCCGTTCAGAACCGGCAGTCTGCAGTCTGCACCAGTTGCGCAAAGGCGCCGCCCAGCGTGCGGTTGTGGTGGCCGATGATGAGCTCGGCCTGCAGCAGCGGCGAATCGGTGGTGGTATGCGCATCCGCCACCAGCACCGGGCGAAAGCCCAGGCCGGCTGCGGCACGGCAGGTGGTGTCCACGCAGAACTCGGTCTTCATGCCGGCGATGACCAGTTCGGCAATGCCGGCTTCGGCAAGCCAGGTGGCCAGGCCGGTGCCCTCGAAGCAGCTGGGCCGTGTCTTGTCGAAGACGCGGTCCCGCTGCGCATCGATGCCCAGCTGCGGCAGCAGTTGCGTGAGCGGGCTGCCGGGGGCGATCGGCGAGCCTGCAGGGCCGGTGTGGCGCGCAGCGAAGATGGGCGCGCCGGCTTCACGGGCGCGGGCGATCAGTTGTCGGGTGTTCGCCAGCACGCGGTCCTTGTCGAACGGCGCATCGCTGCCGTTGAAAAGACCTTGCTGCATGTCGATGACGAGCAGGGCACGCCGTGGGCCGTCCGGTGCGGCCGTCGAGGATGGGGAGGAAGCGGCGGACGCGACGGAAGGGGCGGATGGGGCGGAAGGGGGAATCTGCATGAAGTCTCTCCGGTGATGCCCTGGATGCACGGAGAAACGCAAAGGCCCCGTCCATCGTGGGCGGGGCCTTGGGGGATGGTGGCTGCCTTGCGGCGCTCAGGTATCCGTCCACGGTCCGCCGTTGGCGGTCGTGGTGGTGGTCGTGAGGCGGTGCGTGGCAAAAACCATCCGCGCATCCTGAGGCCGGCGATGCGGCCTGTCAACCCTTGCGTGCGCGGGCCTGGCCCTCACGACTTGTTGACCTTGTGGTCCTCGCCCTTGGCTTCTTCCATGGCCTCGGGCTCCAGTTCCTCGGCGGAGCGGTTGAGGTGGATGAAGGCGCCCCAGCCCAGCAGCAGGATACCCACGGCGCTGACCAGGGCGGCGGGGTAGAGCAGGTGGGCGGGTTCTTCCTGCGTCTTGAAGGCGGCGACCAGGGCCTCCACGGCCAGCGCGACGACCAGCACCACCAGAAAGCGCGAGAGAAAGCGGCGCACGCGCGTGGGGCCGCTGATGTGGGCCTCGCGGATGACTTCCTCTTCGGTGATGGTCTGGGCGATCTGCAGTGCAACCACGCCGGAGGCCAGGATGCCCAGCGCCTCGACGATGCGCAGGCCCGATTCGCCATCCACGCCATGCGCCATGGCGTTCCAGCCCTTCAGGCCCGCGATCCAGAGCAGGGCCACGGCGGCCAGCGAAAACAGCAGCGCGATGAGGGCGTGCAACACGGTGAAAAGGGTATGGATGGCTTTCATGGCAGAGGGCGGAGAGTGGGCCGTGGCGCATGTTTCCACGGCGCCGGCGCGCCGCTTGTAGGAAGCGGCGAACAGCGGTGGACAGGCGGCCTGCCTGTCTGCGGGTCACGGGCATGGATAGAATCCGAAGACCATGTCCAGATGGTTCATCGCGGTTTTCTCCCTGCACTTCGTCGTCAGCGTGGCTTTGTCCACGCTGGGGCTTGCGCCATGGCGCGCCCTGCCGGACGAGCCATGCGAGCCCCCCGGTGTCCACTTGCGCGCGGCCTGCGCCGGCCCGGAGTGCGCGGCGGCGCCGCGGGTGGACACGGTCTCCCTGCTCGATGACTTCGACCACGCGCTGATGGACGATCAGCAGGACCTCCCCGATGTCGTGCACGCCGTGGACGGCATGCCGGCACCCCGCCTGCAGGCCGGGCGCCACATCACCGCCAGCCTGCGCGAAGGCCCTTGGCGCAGCCTGGCCCCGCCCGATCGGCCTCCCCGGGCAGCCTGATCCCCCATTGCCGTTTTTCTGACCTGCAGTGCCCTGCGCCTGCGGTGCCTCTGCCGCTTCGGGACCCTGTCCTGAATGCCCGGCGGCCGGGCTGGCCCCTGGCTTTCCTTCTTCCCGGACCCATCGCCGCATGGGCCCTTTCTGCCGCAGCTGCGGCTCCCGGTTCCCACAACACGCATCATGGAAATTGCCATACTTTTTGCGCTGATCCTGCTCAATGGCGTCTTCGCCATGTCCGAGATCGCGCTGGTGACGGCGCGCAAGGCGCGCCTGCAAAAACTCATTGACGAGGGCGATGCCGGCGCCGCCGCCGCCGCGCAGCTGGGGGCCGACCCCACGCGCTTTCTGTCCACCATCCAGATCGGCATCACCTCCATCGGCGTGCTCAACGGCATCGTCGGCGAGGCCGCGCTGGCCGCCCCGCTGGCCGAGTGGCTGCAGCGCCTGGGCGTGCACGCGCCCTATGGCGGCTACACGGCCACGGCGCTGGTGGTGGTGCTGATCACCTATTTCTCCATCGTCGTCGGCGAGCTGGTGCCCAAGCGCATCGGCCAGACCTACCCAGAGACCTTTGCGCGCCTGATCGCACGCCCAGTCAACTGGCTGGCCCATCTGACCAAGCCCTTCGTGGTGCTGCTGTCCGTGTCCACCCATGCGCTGCTGCGCCTGCTGGGCGTCAAGGAAAACAGCGGCAGCGTCGTCACCGAGGAAGAGATCCACGCCATGCTGGCCGAAGGCACGACGGCCGGCGTCATCGAATCGCACGAGCACACCATGGTGCGCAACGTGTTCCGCCTCGATGACCGCCAGATCGGCTCGCTCATGGTGCCGCGCAGCGACGTGGTCTGCCTGGATGCCGATGCGCCGTTCGAGGACAACCTGCGCGTGATCGAGCAGTCCGACCACGCGCGCTTTCCCGTGGTGCGCGGCGGCATGGACTCCATCATCGGCGTGCTCAACGCGCGCCAGTGGCTGTCGCGCGCGCTGCAGGGCAAGGAGCAGGGCCTGACCGACCAGCCCATGCAGACCGCGCTCTATGTGCCCGAGACCATCACCGGCATGGAACTGCTGGAAAGCTTTCGCCTGTCCGACGTGCACATGGCCTTCGTGATCGACGAGTACGGCGAGGTCCAGGGCATCGTCACCCTGCAGGACCTGGTGGAAGCCATCACGGGCGAGTTCCAGCCGCGCGATCCGCGCAACTCCTGGGCGCTGCAGCGCGAGGACGGCAGCTGGCTGCTGGACGGCCACATCCCCGTACCCGAACTCAAGGACCGGCTGGAGCTGGCCACCGTGCCCGAGGAAGAGCGCGGCCGCTACCACACGCTGGCCGGCATGGTCATGCTGCTCACGGGCCGGCTGCCGCGTGTCACCGACACCGTGCAATGGGAAGGCTGGCGCTTCGAGGTGGTGGACATGGACGGCAAGGCCATCGACAAGGTGCTGGCCATGCGCGTGGACGTGTCGCTGCAGGTGCCGGGTGGTGAAGACGGCGGTGCGGCCCATGCCGCGCGCTGAACGCCGGGGCCCGCGCGGCGCATGGAAACTGCTGGCATGCGCGGCGGCCGTGGTCTTCATGGCCGCCTGCCTGGACGGCGTGCAGGGCTACCCGCAGCAGCAGGCGCCCATCATCAGCCCCTACGACATGACCCAGGAGCAGCGGCTTGCCGAAATGAACGCCATGGGCGCGGCCGGCCATGCCGACCATCGCTGGACCTACGAACTGCGCCCCGGCTGCGTGCTGCGCGTGGATCTGGACGGCCCGCAGGGCCCCAGGCCTTCGCATGACATCGCCCTGCTGGGCAGCGTGGTGGCCGTCACGGCCCAGCGCGAACGCGGCAGTTTCCGCGTGGAGCTGCAGCCCGGCGACGGCCTGCAGGCCGCGCGCTCCCTGGTGCTGGAAAGCGCCAAATGGGCCGACGCCAGCTGGACCCAGCTGCTGTTGCGCCTGATGCAAAAGGGTTGCGTGGAAATGCAGGGCCGCCCGCATGGCAGGGGGGCCGCAGGCCGGCACTGAAGAGGTATGAAGCGCGGCGGGCAGGCTGCTTGCTCCGATCTCCACAAATGAAAAGCGGCACCGAAGTGCCGCCGGTTTGAACGCGGGACGAGAGCCCCGCGCACAAGGCAGATCGCCGGCTTACTTGGCCAGCGTCAGCGTGCCCTTCATCAGCGCGGAGTGGCCGGGGAAGGAGCAAAAGTAGCTGTAGGCCTCGCCGGCCTTCAGGGCGGCGGTGGAGAAGGTGACGGAATCGCTCTCGCCGCCGCCGATCACCTTGGTATGGGCGATCACGCGGGCATCCTTTTCCTTCACGAAGTCCTTGGCCGCACCAGCGGCGATGCCGTCATTGGCCACGGGCTGCAGGTCGGCCGTCTTGCTCAGCACCCAGTTGTGGCCCATGGCCGTCTTGGGCAGCTTGCCCACGTGCTTGAGCTTGACCGTGAACTGCTTGCAGCTGGCGGGCACGCTGATGGTGGGCTTGTTGAATTGCATGGCGTCGTTGCCTTCGATCTCGACGGCGCAGTCGGCGGCCAGCACAGGCGCGGCGACGGCAGTCATTGCGAGGGCCAAGAGGACGGGCTTCCATTGCTTTGCCATTGTTTTCTCCTTGAAAAGCGGGTGAGGTGGCTGGCATCCGAGGGCCATGGACCGGCAGGCGGTCTGTCGCCATGGATGCTTTGTATGGCTGCCTCAAGCATAGACAGGATCGGGGGCGGCAGGTTGATTTGAATCAAGTCAAAAGAGTTCGAAGACTTGCGCTTGGAGCATGCGGTATGGCGTTGCGCATGCAGGGCATGCATTCGGGCTGCCGCAGGAAAACGGTTTTGCCGACCGTGGTCTTTTGGCGACGGGCAACCCCACAGCTCGCATGCCTCTACTCACGTCAGTCACATTTGGGTACGATTGCAGTAAATAGAGGGAATGTATGAGATTGCTTGTTTTCATAGGTTCAGTCATTGGCGCCATCTTTCTGCTGACGGCGTTCTTCGTCGACAGCTCCCATCAACAGGCGGCGCTGGCGGCCATGGCCTGCGCCAGCGTCCTCATTCCGTATGTGCTGTTCAGATTGCACTCGATCGCCGTCGAGCATGACCAGCTCGACCAGATCCTGCAACTGGTGCGAAAGTCCGGCAGCCAGGGCGAGGGGCTGGCCCAGGGAGGCGATGGGCCCCCTGAGGCGAGCGGGCCTGTGGCGCCCAGGTCCTGGATGTCCTGAGGCCTGGCATCAACAGGTCTGGGGGGTGTCAGGCGAACTGCACCACCACGCGCCGGTTGGTGCGGCTTTTCTTCTCGATCTTGGTGACGGCCACCGTGCCGATCTCGGCCGTGCTGCGCACATGCGTGCCGCCGCAGGGCTGGCGGTCCAGGCCAGGGATGTCGATGATGCGGATCGTGGAGGTGCCGCCCGGGGGCGCGGCGCCTGCGGTGCGCACCAGGTCGGGCTGTGCAGCCAGTTGCTCGGGCGTGATGCGGTCCACGTTCACCGCATGGCTGGCGGTGATCAGGGCGTTCAGGCGCTCCGTCAGATCGGCCTTGTCCAGCGTGGATTCAGGCAGGTCGAAATCCAGGCGTGCCGAGTCCGGCGAGATGCTGCAGCCCGTCACGGGCACAGGCACCAGCACGCCCAGCAGGTGCAGGCAGGTGTGCAGGCGCATCAGCCGGTGGCGCCTGTCCCAGTCGATCACCACCTTGACACGTTCACCCACCTGGGGCGGGGCATCGGTCTGCAGCACATGCAGGATGCGCTGCCGGTCATCGGCATAGACGGTGTCGATCAGCGCCAGGCTGCGTCCGTCGGCCAGGGTCAGCGTGCCGGTGTCGCCGGCCTGGCCGCCGCTGCGGGCATAGCAGACCGTGGCATCGAGCTCGATGCCTTCGGGGCTGACGGCCGTCACGGTGGCTTCGCAGCGGTCCAGGTAGGCGTCGTCGTCAAAGAGCTTGTGCGTCTGGGACAGGGGCATGGGGTGTCTCTGGGGTCATGTCGCGGTCCATGGTATCGGCGGCATGGCGGGGCCGGGCAGTACGCCTGGGCGAAAAGTCCCCAGTACAGTCCATGGCCCGCAGCGGTGGCAGTCGCCTGCTTGACAGCCTGTCAAGTGGCGGTGCCCGCGACCTGACAAGATCGGCGCCCGCACCGCGTGCGTGCCGGGGAACAATGGCGTGGCCGTTGCGGATGGCGCTACAGATTTTTCCAAAGCTGACGACATACGCAGGGCATGAATCTGTGAGTTTTCCGAGGGACTGTCCGGATGGATCAAGAACTTCTGCTTCCGTCCGGTGCAGGCTTCACCCCCGTCTCCATCCCGGCAGGCCCTGGTTTGCGGCTGCCCACATTGTTCATCTCCTCATCTTTATGAGCACTACCGATCTTCACGCGGCTTCCCTGAGCGATCTCTATGACCGGCTGCATGAAAGCCTCAGCGACGAGGCCTTTGCCGCCGAACTCGACGCCCGCCTGCATGACGGGCGGGCCGACGAGGCACGCACCTTCCTGCGCGGCTGCGAGGAGCGTTGTCTCAACATCCTGGGGCATCTGAGCGGCAGCGACGCACCCTGGTCGCGTGACGGCGATCGTTGGCTGGCCTTTGCGCGGCTCACCGTGCCGCGCGGCCATGTGCTATCGGGCCGCAGCGAGGTGCTGACCAATGCCCATGTGGCTGCCGAAGTGCGCGTGCTGGCCGAGCAATGGCTGGCCCACGCCCGCAGCGCCGACCTGCCTGTGTACAAGGGCATAGGCCTGGTGCTCGGCAGCCTGCTGCCCTGGCTCAGCTATCCCGGCATGCCCTATGACGAGGTGACGTCCACGCTGGACTGGGCGCTGGCGCTGCGCGAGGAGGCCGGGTTCCGCCGCAGCCATGAGTACCACGCGGCCTGGAAGCCCCTGGTCGCCCAGCTGAACGATGCCGACCTGCAGCGCTACGCCGCCGTGGGCGGCAAGCTGTTCGACGATGTGCTGGACCACTACCGCAACGAGCGCCAGCCCAGGCAGCCCAAGGGCCAGGGCTGGAAGGACTGGCTGCCTTTCTTTGCCGAGCATCCCCAGCTCTTCGACAAATCCTACATAGATGATCCCGACCTGATCGGGCAGCGCTGGGCCAGTGCCGGCGCGCCCCGGCGAGAGGAACTGGCCGCGCTGCTGCTCAGCCAATTGACCTACTCCCAGCGCGCCGAGCGTACGAGCGCATTGCAATTGCTGGACCGCCTCGTGGCCGAGGATTCCGCGCCCTTTGCCAAGCAGCTGCGCGAGAATGGCCGCTACCAGATCAGCCTGGCGCTGGCCATGCATGCCATGAAGCAGGACGATGCCGCCTTGCTGCCCCTGCTGCTGCCCGCCATGGCCCAGCGCTGCGACCGCGAGGACGAGCTGCGCCGCTACCGCAGCGTGATCCGCGAACTGGTGACCCGCCGCCCGGCCGATCTGGCCGAGGTGCCTGTCAAGGATCTGGTCAATGTGCTGCCCGTGCTCGACACCGCCAGCCTGAAGGCCGCGCTGCCTGCGCTGACCGCCATCATCACCGGCAGCAGCGCAAAGGGCCTGCGCGCCGCCATGGCCGGTCTGGCCGCCCATATTCCGCTGGCCAGCTTGGTGGATGCCGGCTGGCTGAACAAACCGCCCAAGAACCTGCTGCTGACCTGCCGCGACGTGCTGCTGGCCCACCCCGACCCCGCTGTCGGTCCCTTGCTGGCGCAGTTGCTGGCCGGCGGCAAGCTGGATGCGGCCTCGGCCAGCAGCGTGCAGCAGCGGCTGCAGCAGTTGGGCCTGACAGGGCAGGGCGCCTCGACATCGGATGAAAGCCAGGCAGATGCCGCATCGCCAGCGTCTGCCGCTGGCGGCGTGGATCTGGAAGCCCAGCTCGCCTCCATCAAGCGCCTGAGCGCGGCCATCAAGCCCTTTGATACGCCCGAGCTGCTGGCGCTGTGCGCGCCGCTGTCCGAACACGCGGCCCGCGTGCTGCTGCATGTGTCTGCCATTGCCGAAGGCGGCCTGCCGCCGCTGGCCGGCGAGCTGCTGGCGCGCATTCCGGCCGACAACCGTGCCCGCCTGGCGCTGGCCCTGGTGCAGCAATGGATTGCTTCCGAGGGCGAGCCCAAGCAGCGCTGGGCGCTCAGGCTGCTGCCCGGCCATGCCGATGACCGCGTGGTCGATGCGCTGGTGTCCGCCGTCCAGGCCTGGAACCGCCCGCGCCTGCAGCGCGCGGCCGCCGCTGTCGAACATCTGGGCGAGGTGGACAGCCTCTACGCTCTGCTGCGCGTGCAGGAGATCTCCGAGTCGCGCTCGCTCAAGGACCAGGTGCAGCGCACGGCGCGCATCGCCCTGCGTGCCGCCGCCGCGCGCCGCAAGATGAGCGTGCCCGAACTCTTCGACGAGCTGACGCCGGACTTCGGCCTGGGCCAGGGCCTGACGGTCACGGTCGGGCCGCAGAGCTACCGCGTGGAGCTGCAGGGCGATCTGAGCCTGCGCGTCATCAACGACAAGAACAAGGCCAGCAAGACCATTCCTGCGGTCAAGGACGAGGCGCTCAAGCCCGAATGGGAGGCCGCCACCGCGCAGCTCAAGACCCTGACCACCAGCCTCAAGACCGTGGTCAAGCAGCAGGCGCCGCGCATGCTGGCGGCCCTGGTCAGCGGCAAGCGCTGGCCGCTGGATCGCTGGCAGCGGCTGTTCGTGGCCCACCCGCTGCTGCGCATCGTGGGGCGCAGCCTGATCTGGCGCGCAGAGGATGCGCCGGGCCTGGCGCGCACCAGCTTCCGCCTGGCCGAGGATTTCTCGCTGGTCGATGTGGAGGATGAAACCGTGACCCTGCCTGCTGGCTGCAGCATCAGCCTCTGGCACCCGGCCACGGCCCAGCCCGGCGAGCGCGAAGCCTGGCAGGCCTACATGGCCGACTATGAGCTGGAGCCCCTGGTTGACCAGTTGGGCGCCTGCGCCGAGCAGCCCGCGCCAGGCCAGTTCAAGAACGGCATGCTGCTGCCGCCCGCGCCGATCACGCTGGCGCAGGAGCAGCTTGGCGGCCTGCTCAAGAAGTTCGGCTACCGGCCGGGACCCGTGGGCGACGGCCCCAGCATCAACGAGCATGTGTGGCGCCTGCCCGCGCTGGAGCTGAACCTGGAGCTGTCGCACGGCTATTTCCCGCCCTATCTGGACCTGGGCCTGCCCGTGGCCGTCGAAGGCCTGCGCGTGCACGACCTGAGCAAGGAATACGGGGCCAGCGCCGACCCGGCCCGGCTGCCCAAGCCGCTGCTGGCCACGCTGCAAGGCCAGTGGCTGGCCCTGGCGGCCAAGGCGGCTGCCTGAGCCTTTGTGAACCTTTGCTCCCTTGAAACGTTGGCCGTCCGACCGCCCATCACCCAAGACCCCACAGACCATGAGCAACAACGAGACAGCAGTGCTTCCCCTGCAGGCTTTGTACGAACTGCACACGGCCGCGCCGGCCGGGCGCGAGGGCATGCCGGCCTTTGCCGCCGAACTGGCAAAGCGCCTGGCCCAGGGGCGCGATGCCGAGGTGGCGGACTTCCTGCGCGACAGCAGCAGCCTGTGCCAGGAACGGCTGCACCAGCTGCCCGGCGAGCATGCGCCCTGGCAGCGCGACCACGCGCTGTGGCTGGCGCTGGCGCGCATCAGCCTTCCGCTGGGACAGTTCTATGGGGGCAACTCGGGCGTGCCCCGGCGCAGTGCCGAGCTGACCGCAGAGCTGACGGCACTGGCCCGCGCCTGGCTGGATGACTGGGGCAGCCGCACCCACCAGCCCTGGAGATTGCGCGATGGCTACGACCTCGTGCTCAGGCAGGTGTTTGGCGTGCTGGGCCATGAAGGCATGTCCAGTGCCGAGATCATCGGCCTGCTGCGCTGGGCGCGGGAACTGAGCGCAAAGGCCGGCATTGCGCCCGGCGCGCAGTACTACTGCCACTGGCAGCACCTGCTGCACCAGCTGTCCGAGCCCGAACTGCTGGCCATGGCCATCGAGGACGGCGGCGGCCAGCTCAGCCGCGACATCGTCCAACGCCAGCTGCCGCTGCAGCGCACGCGGCCTGCAGCGCAGCGCTGGGCGCTGTGGCGAGATTTTTTTGCGCAATTCCCCGCCGTGCTTGACCAGCTGCGCCTGCCCGAGCCCGTGCTGATTGCATCGCGCTGGGAGACGGCCGATGCCGCGCGCCGCGACCTGCTGGCCCAGGACCTGTTCAAGGCCCTGTGCTTTGCCTCCGAAGAAGATTGGCCGCATGACCGTGTCCTGGTGGAGCGCATGCTGCAGACCGATGCCGCCCCCCTGGTCGCCTGGTTCAAGCAACTGGGCCACCTGGCGATCAATCCCGCCGTGGCGCAGCGGCTGTGGGACGCCCGGTGGCCGGCCCTGCTGCCGCTGCTATTGCCGGCCTGCGCAGACGGCTGCAAGCACGAATCCGACCGCGCCGGCTACGCCCCGGTGGCCGAGACCCTGCTGGCCGATCGCCCTGGCGACCTGGCCCGGCTGGCCGCCGGCCCGCTCACGCACCTGCTGCCCGCGCTGCGCGTGGACACGCTGCAGCGGCTGCTGCCGCAACTGGGCAAGGCCGCCTCCAGCAGTGCCTCCAAGGGCTTGCGTGCGGCGCTGGCCCAGGCCCTGTCTGCCCTGCCCGTGGATGCGCCCCAGGCCGCCGGCTGGCTGGCCAAGCCCAACAAGAACCTGGTGCTGGCCTACCGCGATGTGCTGGTGGCCCATCCTGATCCGGCGTCTGGCAGCCTGCTGTCGGCACTGCTGTCCGGTGGATTGCTGGACGTGGCCGAGCAAGGCCCGGTGCAGGCGCGACTGAAGGATCTGGGTGCCGCAGCCCCGGTTGCGGACGCAGCCAGGCCACCTGCCGGCGAGGCCGCGCCGGCAGGCAGCGATGGTGCCGGCTCCCTGGCAGAGCTTGAAGCCCAGGCCGCCAGCCTGCAGCGCCTGTCGCCCGCCATTGCCGCGCTGGACCAGCCGGCGCTGCTGGACCTGCTCGCGCCCCTGTCCGCCCAGGCCGCGCGTGCGCTGCTGCACCTGGCGGCCACCAGCCCGCAGGAGCTGCCGGGGCTGGCCAACCAACTGCTGGCCCAGGCCAGCGCCGAGAACCGTGCGCGGCTGGCCTTGGCCCTGGTCCAGCACTGGGTGGCTGCCGATGGCGCGCCCGAATCGCGCTGGGTGCTCAAGCTGCTGCCCGGCGCGGCGGACGACCGCATCGTCGATGTGCTGTCCTCGGCCGCCCTGGCCTGGCACAAGACGCGCAAGGAGCGCGCCGTGGTCGCGCTGCAGCAGCTCGGCCGGCTTGACACGGTCTATGCCCTGTCCTGCGTGCAGGCCCTGGCCACCGGCAAGACGCTCAAGCCCAGCGTGCTGGCTGCCGCGCAGGCCGTGCTGGCCGAGGCCGCCGCGCGGCGCGGCATGGCGCTGGCCGACCTCAGCGACGAGCTGACCCCGGACTTCGACTTGGGCCGGGGCGTGCAATTGCAGGTGGGCGCGCAGACCTATGACGTGCTGCTGCAGGGCGACCTGTCGCTGCGCCTGCGCACGCCGGCCGGCAAGCTGGTGCGCAGCCTGCCGGCCCTGGCCGACGAGGGCCTGCGCACGGAGTGGGATGCGGCCGACGCGCGGCTCAAGACGCTGTCCAAGGGCATCAAGGCCGTGCTGCAGCAGCAGGCGCCGCGCCTGCAGTCCTGCCTGATGCTGGGCCGGCACTGGCCGCTGGACACCTGGCGCCGCCTCTTCCTGGAGCACCCGCTGCTGCGCGTGGTGGCGCAGGGCCTGGTCTGGCGGGTGGAGCCCGCGGCCGGCCAGCCGTTCAGCCTGCGCATTGCCGAAGACCTGTCCCTGGTCAATGCCGAGAGCGATGCGGTGCAACTGCCGGCCGAGGGCCGCATCGCCCTGTGGCACCCCGCGCAGGCCACCGAACAGGAGCGTGCGCAGTGGCGCGAATGCCTGGCCGACTACGGCCTCAAGGCCCTGATCGAGCAGGTCGATGCGCCCGCCGACCTGCCGCTGGCCAGCCAGTGGCAGCAGGAACTGCTGCAGCCCCTGGCACCGATACGGCTCACGCAGCAGGCGCTGGACGGCCTGGCAGGCTCATGGCGCTTTCATGCCGGCCCCGTGTGCGATGGCCCCGGCATCTACCTGCACCTGCGGGACTTTGCCGTGCAGCGCTGGCGCGTGGAACTGCTGCACAGCGCGGCCATGCCGTACTACGAGCCCGGCCATGAGATTGACATCGAAGGCTTTGCCCTGCGCGACATGGCCGCCGACCGCCTGCTGCCCCCGGCCGAATGGCCGCTGCCGCTGCAGGCGTCGCTGTGCGCCATGCTCCAGGCCCTGGCTTCGCGCGCTGCGGGCGCTGCAGCCGCAGCAGCTGCAGCCCAGGTTTGACTCCCTCCAGAACCCCTGAATCCATGACCTCTTCGACCCTAGAACACACCGACCAGGCCACGCTGGAGGAACTGAGCGCCTCGCTGCCGCCCGCCGAACTGGTCCAGGTGCTGGCCAGCCGCATGCGCGCGGGCCGGCATGACGAAGTGGGCGCCTTCACGCGCAAGGCCTTCGACGACTATTCCAACCCCATCCGCGCCCTGGGCAACTTCGATCTGCCCTGGACCCATGACCATGAACTGTGGCTGGCCTTCGCGCGGCAGACCATCCCCTTCGGGCGCAGGATTGACGGCAGCCTGGACGGCGACATTCCACGCCACAGCCCCGAGCTTGCGGCCGAGTTCGAGCAGATGGCGCGCGCCAGCCTGGCCCGTCCACCTGCGCCGGACGGCGACAACGACTACCGTGAAATCCGCATCCTGGACATGTTCGGCTGGCTCTGGTACCCGGGCATCAGCCGCGAACGGGTGATGCAGCTGCTGGACTGGGCCGCAGAGCTGAACGTCCAGTCTGGCGCCAGGTATGACAGAGTCGACTGGAAGCTGCTGCTGGGCAGCCTGGAAGACCAGGACCTGATGGAGCTGGCCGAGCGCGGCGGCGCGCTCTATGCCGACATCCGCGATGTCTACATGACGCGGCACCGCGACGTTCCGCACCCGCAGCGCTGCGCGCCCTGGTACGACTTCTACCGCCGCCATCCCGACTGGTTCGACGACAAGCCCATCAACGAAGACCCGGGCCTGATCGCGCTGCGCTGGGACCTGGGCGCCGACGCCCAGCGGCGGCTGGAACTGGTCAACCTGCTGCTGGGCAGGGCGGACCGCGAGCCGGCTGATTACTTCATCCCCATATTCGACCGCCTGGTGCGGGAGGATGCCGCGCCCTTCGTCGCCTGGATCGAAGGATGGCAGCCCAAGTACCACTTCGATGCGGTGGTCGCCCAGCAGATCTGGAAGGCACGCTACCCGGAGCTTTTGCCCCATCTGCTGCGCTGCATATTGCAGGTATCGCGCATTGAGCCCTTCATCGGCCTGCTCAACCAGATGCTGGCCGAGCAGCCCGACTATCTGCGCGAGATTCCCACCGTGCGCCTGGCCCCGCTGCTGGCGCAGCTGGACCCGGCCATGCTGCATGCCCGGCTGCCCCTGCTGGGCGAACTGCTGGCGGCCAGCAGCTCACGGGCGCTGCGCGAAGCGGTGGCGCGCTTCATGCAAGGGCTGGATGCGCAGGCCGTAGGCGCTGTCTTCGAGTCCAACGCCTGGCTGCAGCGGCGCGAGAAGGCGATGCAGCTGGCCTGCCGCGACATCCTGCTGGCCCATCCCGATCCCGGGGTCGCGCCGCTGCTGCAGGCGCTGCTGCGCACGGGCCTGGACCTGGGCTCCGAAAGCATGGTCGAGGGCCGGCTGCTGGCCCTGGGTGTCCCAGTGCCGGGCGCTCTGACCGTGGCGCAGGGGGAGGGGGGCCGGGTCCCGCTCGATGCGCTGGAGGCCCGCGTGGCGCGCTTCAAGCGCTTTTCCAGCAGCATCAAGGCCTATGACCAGCCAGAGACCCTGGCGCTGTTCGCGCCGCTGTCCGGGCATGCGGCCCGCACCGTGCTGCACCTGGTGTCCACGGCCGAGGAAGAGCTGCCGCCGCTGGTGGAGCAGTTGCTGGCCCATGTGCCGGCCGAAAGCCGCGCCCAGCTGTCCCTGCACCTGGTCAATGCCTGGGTGGCCCTGGAGGGCGAGCCCAAGGCGCGCTGGGCGCTGCGACTGGCCAACGGCCATGTCGACGACCGCCTGGTGCAGACCCTGGTGGCCGCCGTGAAAGCCTGGGGCTGGAGCAAGAAGCTGCGCGCCATCATCGCCGTGGAGCAGCTCGGTGCGTTGGACACGCTGTATGCGCTGTCCCAGGTCCAGACCCTGTCCACCTCGCGCAAGCTCAAGGACCTGGTGATTGAAGCCACGCATGACGCGCTCAAGGCGGCCGCCCAGCGGCGCGGCCTGAGCCTGATCGAGCTGTATGACGAGCTGACGCCCGATTTCGGCCTGGGCGGCGAAGGCCTGGTGCTGGAGGTGGGCTCGCAGCGCTACCGCCTGCAGCTGCAGGGCGACCTGAGCCTGCGCGTGGTGGGCGACAAGGGCAAGGCCTCCAAGACCCTGCCTGCGCTCAAGGACGAATCGCTGCGCCTGCAGTGGAATGCGGCCCAGGCCGAATTCAAGACCGTTGCCGCTGGCGTCAAGGCCATCGCCAGGCAGCAGGTGCCGCGCCTGGGTACCGCCTTCATGACGGGACAGCGCTGGTCCGTCCCGCGCTGGCGCAGATTGTTCCTGCTGCATCCCCTGCTGCGCATCGTGGGCCGCAGCCTGATCTGGCGGTTGGAGCAGGGCGCGAGCTTTCGCATTGCCGAGGACTTTTCCCTGCTCGACGCCAAAGACGATGCCGTGGAGCTGCCCGACGATGCGCAGGTGCTGCTCTGGCATCCGGTCGATGCCGCAGCGGGCGAGGTTGAGGCCTGGCGCACCTGCCTGGCCGACTACGAGCTGCAGCCGCTGATCGACCAGCTGAACGCAGGCGCACAACTGCCCGAAGCCGGACAGTGGAAGAACCATGCACTGCACCCCGCCGGCCCGCTGCAGATACGCCAGGGCGCGCTGTCCGGCCTGCTGGCCAAGTGGAACTACCGCCCCGGCCCCGTGGGGGACGGCCCCGGCATCTACGAGCACAAGCTGGACCTGGCAGGCCCGCAGCTGTACATCGAACTCCACCACGGGCGCTACCTGCCGTTCATGGACCTGGACAACCGCGTGGACATCAACCATGCCGTGGTCTATGACAGCAGCCATCGCGGCGAAGATGGCCGCTGGCCCCGGCTGCAGCCGCAGCAGTGGCCGCGCGCGCTGCAGGCCACGCTGATGGCGCAGTTCGCGGCCATCGCCGCCAAATCGGCCAGCACCAAAGAGAGCGACTGATGGCCACCAAACGCATTGCAGCGGCCACCCCGGAGCCTGCCGCCCAGCGGCTGCCGGCCGAGATGGCCCACGCCCAGGAACTCGCGGCCCTGCAGGCCGCCGACCAGGGCCCGCGCCCCGACGGCTGGCGCCTGAGCCCGCGCTCCGTGCGGCGCTTCATCCTGGGCGGCCCGGCCCCGGATGGCGGCGGGCCGGCCATCGCGCGCAAGATCCACGGCAACGATGCCCTGGTCGAGCGCGCCATCGTCACCCTGGCCGGCCAGCGCGGCCTGATGCTGGTGGGCGAGCCGGGCACGGCCAAGTCCTTGCTGTCCGAGCTGCTGGCCGCCGCCATCAGCGGCGACAGCAAGCTCACCGTGCAGGGCGGTGCCGGCGTGGTGGAAGAGCAGATCCGCTACGGCTGGAACTACGCCCTGCTGCTGCGCGACGGCCCCGGCCCCGAAGCCCTGGTGCCCGGCCCGCTGCACCGCGCCATGGGGGAAGGGCGGCTGCTGCGTTTCGAGGAAATCACGCGCTGCTCCACCGAAGTGCAGGACTGCATGGTGCCCGTGCTCTCCGAGCGGCTGCTGCAGATTCCCGAACTCAAGCACGAGCAGCCCTGGCTGCTGGCACGGCCGGGCTTCAATGTGATTGCCACGGCCAACCTGCGCGATCGCGGCGTCAACGAGATGTCGGCCGCGCTCAAGCGCCGCTTCAACTTCGAGACCATGCGCCCGCTCGAAGGCGTGGCCGCGCAGGCCGCGCTGATAGGGCAGGAGGTGGACCGCGCACTGGCGCAGCAGCGCATCGGCACCACCGTCGCGCCCGATGTGCTGGCCCTGCTGGCCACGGCCTTCCAGGAGCTGCGCAGCGGCAGCGTGGAGGGGACGGCCGTGGAGCGGCCGGGCACCGTGCTGTCCACGGCCGAGGCCATCGACGTGGCCTTCAACGCCGCCTGCCAGTGCTGGTACTTCGGGCAGGAGCAGGTGGGACCCGCCCACCTGGCGCGCCACCTGCTGGGCACGGTGATCAAGGACGACGACGAGGACCGGCGCCGTTTCGCCGAATACCTGCGCGTGGTGGCACGCCAGCGCGCAGGGCAGCCGCAGTGGCAGGACTTTGTCGCAGGCGGCCGTGAGCACTGACCCTGCCGCGTGGCTGGCGCCGCTGCCGCAGCTGCGCCTGGTGCCCGTGCGCCACCACAGCCCGCGCTGCGCCCACCACCTGCGCGCGTTGATGCGCGAGTTCAAGCCCACCCACGTGCTGATCGAAGGCCCGGGCGAGCTCGATGCCCTGCTGCCCGCGCTGCAGCACGCCCAGGCGCGTCCCCCGCTGGCCGCCTACCTGCATGCGGCCATGGCCGGGCCCGGCGCGGCCGAGCAAGACTGGCGCTGCCGTTGCTACGTGCCCTTTGCCGCCTTCTCGCCCGAATGGGTGGCCCTGCGCGAGGCGGCGCGGCTGCGCAGCGCCGTGCGCTTCATCGACCTGCCCTATGCCGACAGGCTGGCGCAGGCCGCGCAGCTGGACTACTTCGCCTGTGCGCCCGAACCCCTGCTGGCCGACGAGCCCGCGCGGCGCGCGCCCGATGTGCTGGCCGGCCTCATCCAGGCCAGCGGCTGCCGCGACTTCGACGAATGGTGGGACCGGCATTACGAATCCGGCAACGAGGACGCCTCGCCCCAGGCGTACTTTGCCGGCGTGCTGGCCTTCAGCCAGCTGCTGCGCGAGCGCGAGCAAGGCGCGGGCGGCAGCGGCATGGATGCCGAGGACGTGGCCCGTGAGGCCCACATGGCCGCCCAGGTCAGCGCGGCCCTGGCCGAAGGCGGGCGCTGCCTGGTGGTCTGCGGCGGCTTCCATGTGCCTGGCATTGTTGCCGGCCTCTCGGCCCCCGCCCGGCCTGCGGACGCCAGGCCCGCCATCGATGTGGGCGTGCACCTCATTGCCTACACGCTGCAGCGGCTGGAGCGCGCCAGCGGCTACGCGGCCGGCATGCCCATGCCTGGCTACTACCAGGGCGTTTGGCAGGCGCTGGAGCAGGGCGCTTCGCAACCCGATGCCCAGGCCTGGCCCGAGATGGCGGCACGCACCGTGAACAGCCTGCGCGCCCGGGGCATGCCCCCCAGCCTGCCTGACGCGGCCGAGGCCGTGCGCCTGGCCCATGGCCTGGCCGCCTTGCGCGCCTGCCGCGGCGGCCGGGCCGAGCTGCTGGAAGCGCTGGACAGCGCCGTGTTCAAGGAGCATGCCCAGGCCCTGCGACCGCAGCCCATGGTGCAGCAGACCGGGCAGCAGATTGGTCAATGGCTGCTGGACGCCGACGACTACGGCCAGCTGCCACCCAACGCGCCGGCCGCCCCGCTGCTGGTCGATGTGCAGGCCTTCTGCCTGCGCCACCGCCTGCCCGTGCGGCCCGCCGCACCCGTGCGCAAGGAGCTGGACATCTACCGCAGCGCGCGCCACCGCCGGCTGTCGCAGGGGCTGCACCGCCTGTGCTACCTGGGCGTGCCCTATGCGCAGCGCTTGGCCGGGCCGGACTTCGTGGCGGGCACGGGCCTGGCGCGTGTGCGCGAGGTCTGGACGCTGGGCTGGCAGGTCGAGACCACGGTGGCCCTGACCGAGGCCATGTGCCACGGCTCCAGCCTGGAGGAAGCCGCGGTGCACCTCGTGCGCGAGCGCCTGGCGCAGACGGCCCACACGGAGCCCGCGCAGCGCGTGCTGGAGGTGCTGGTCATGGGGCTGGACGGCATCGCCCAGCAGGTGCTGGACACCGTGCAGGCCTGGATGGAGCGCAGCCACGACGCGCTGGCCCTGGCCCGCGCCACGTGCTGCCTGGCCCTGGCCTACGAGGCCCGCCATGCGCTGGGCGGCGTGGGCCTGGCGCGCCTGCTGCCGCTGCTGCGGCGTTGCTTTGCGCAGGCCTGCCTGCGCCTGCCCTGGCTGGGCGAGGGCGATGCATCCCAGCAGGCACAGTCCCTGGATGCCCTGGCCGATCTGCACGGCATGGTCTGCCGTCACGCGCCCTGGGCCGACGCCGGCCTGTTCCACGATGCCTGTGCCGCCCTGCATGAGGCAGGCGCCGACAGCACGCCCGCGCGCGTGCGCGGTGCCACCGCCGGCATTCTGAGCATGGCCGGCCGCTGGCAGATCGCGCAGACCGATGCCGCCCTGCGCGCCATGCTGGGCCTGGCGAAGGTCGATGGCGCCGCCATGGGCGAATACCTGCAGGGCTTTGTGCGCGTGGCCAAGGGCTGGCTGCTCAGCCATCCGCCGCTGCTGCGCCTGCTCAGTGACGGCATTGCGCACTGGCCGGAAGACGCCTTCCTGGCCGGCCTGCCTGCCTTGCGGCTGGCCTTTGCCCAGCTGACCCGTGCCGAACTGCGGCAGCTGGCCGGGCGGCTGGCGGGTCTGTCGGGCGCGGCCACGCCACCCGGCGCAACCACACTGGCCTCCGTGCACCTGCCATCGGACGAGGCCCTGGCGCACAGCCGCGCCTTGGCGGCCCAGGTGGGCCGGCTGCTGCAACCCTGGGGACTGTCATGAGCCGGGAAGATCCGCCAATGCACGAACCGCCAATGCACGAGCCGCCAATGCAGGAACAGGCAATCGATGCCGCCACCCTGCGGCGCTGGCGCCTCATCCTCGGGCCCGAAGCCGCCCAGCCCCTGGCTGCCGCGCAGCCGCTCGATGACGCCGATGCGCGCCGCGACGCGGCACTGGACTATCTCTACCAGCGCGAGCACCACCTGCGCGAGCAGGCGAACGCCTCGGGCACCGATGCGTGGCAGGGCGGGGGCGGGCAGTCCGCGCGCCAGGGCGGCAGCGGCGTGCCTGAGCCGCAGGCCGTGCACTGGCTGGGCGAGGTGCGCGACCTGTTCCCGCGCAGCGCCGTGGAAACGCTGCAGCGCGATGCGCTGTCGCGCTATGGGCTCCACGGCCTGCTCAGTGATCCCCAGGTCCTGGCCGAGGCCACGCCGAGCATCGAACTGGTGGCCGCCTTGATGGCGGTGCGCACCAGCCTGCCCCCCGAGGTGCTGGCCGAGGCCCGCCGGCTGGTGGCGCGCGTGGTGGCCGATCTGCAGGCGCGGCTGTCCTCGCGCGTGCACTCGGCCCTGGGGCGGCGGCGCAGGCGCCGCAGCAGCCGGGGCCAGGGGCAGATGAGCGATCTGGACTGGCCGCGCACCCTGCGCCACAACCTGCGCCACTACCAGAGCGAGGAGCAGGTGCTGGTGCTGGAGCGCCTGTTCTTCAGGGAGAACGAAGCACAGCGCCTGACCTGGGACCTGTGGCTGGTGGTGGACCAGAGCGGGTCCATGCATGAATCCGTCATCCACAGCGCCGTCATGGGCAGCATCTTTGCGCGCGTGCGCGCCCTGCGCACCCATGTGCTGCTGTTCTCCGATGCGGTGGCCGATGTCACCGGCCAGCTGCATGCGCCCGAAGAGCTGCTGCTGGGCGCGCAACTGGGCGGGGGCACCAACATCGGCGCGGCACTGGCGCATGTGGCCGGGCAGCTTGCCGCGCCGCGCCGCAGCGTGATCGTGCTGATCACCGACCTGTACGAAGGCCATGACGAGGCCCGCGTTATCGCCGAGACAGAGCGGCTGGTTGCCAGTGGCGCCCGCGTGCTGGTGCTGGCTGCGCTCGACCGCCGCGCCCACCCCGACTATGACCGCGACCTGGCCGCGCAACTGGTGGCGCGCGGCGCCCAGGTTGCCGCCATGACGCCCGACCATCTGGTGGACTGGCTGGCACGTGCCATGCAGGGAGGGCGATCCTCATGATGCAGGAATGGCTGCGCACCCTGGACGATGACGCCATTGCCGATTGGGCCAACAAGGGCCTGCTCAAGCGCGGGGGCAAGGCCCTGGCGGCGGTGGATGCAGGGCAGTGGGAACTGGCGGCCAACCAGGCCCGCGCCGGCATCGAAGGCCATGTCCAGACCCTGGCCGGCGCGGGCTTTGCCACGCTGCAATGCAGCTGCCCCGCCTTTGGCCCCTGCCACCATCTGTGCGCCTTGCTGCTGGGCCTGCGGGCGCGGCTGGCCCACGAGACCCCGGCCGATGGCATGGCCCAGGCGCCCGCTGCCCCGTGGCTCGACGGCGATGCCGGCGCCGTGGCCCAGGCCTTTGGAATGGCCGCCCAGCGCAAGGCCCTGCGCTGGATGGCCCAGGGCTTCGAGGCGGTGCTAGAAGAGGCCCCGGCCACGCTGATTGGCGAACTGTCCAACCCCGACGAAGTCACCGTGCGCCTGCCGCGTGCCGGTGGCCTGGCGGCGGCCAGTTGCAGCTGCAAGGCAGCGGCCTGCGCCCACCGCGCCCTGGTGGCATTGCAGGCCCGGCGCCTGGCGGGCGCACCCATGCCGGAGCTGCCGGCGCATGTGCTGGAAGCCGGCGCACTGCAGCGGCTGGCCCAGGCGCGCCAATGGCTGACCGGCTGGGTACTGCAGGGCCGTGCAGGCATGAGCCCTGCCTTTCTGGACCAGGGCGAAGCGCTGGCCACCGAACTGCGCCAGGCCGACCTGCCGCGCCCTGCCAGCGTGCTCAACCTGCTGGTACGCGCCTTGCGTGACGAGCGCGCAGGGCGTGCCGGTGCGGCCGAACGCGTGGCGCCCTTGCTGGCCGCGCTGTGGATGCTGCTGCGCGGCCTGGCGCAACAGCCCATGCCACGGCCCCTGAGCGAACTGGCGGGCGTGCACAGGCGCAGCTACCGGCGCGTGCAAGGCCTTTGCCTGCACGCCGTGGCAGCCGAGCTATGGCATGCGCGCGGCGGGCAGCGCGGGTTTTCCGTGCATTTGCAGGACGCGGCCAGCGGTCGGTATCTGACCTGGTCCGCATCGCGCGCCGAAGGCTTCGACCCGGAGTGGGAACCGGCCGGGGCGCTGGACTCGGAAACCCTGGGCGGCCTCACCGCCAGGCAACTGCTGCAAGGCCCCCATGTGCTGCTGGATGGCTGGGCCAGCGACGATGGCCGCCTGTCGGCGCGCGACGCCACGCGGCTGGCACCGGCCCAGGAGACAGGCGCACAGCCGGGGGCCGACGATCCCCAGGCCCTGCTGCAGCGCCATCTGCAGGAGCTGCATGCCGACCCCTGGCGTCAGCAGCCGCCCCTTTGGGCACGGCTGCAGGTGGCCGGCAGCGGCCTGGCGCAGCGTGACGAGCTGCTGCAGCGCTGGACGATTGCATTGCAGTCGCCGGTGCCCGGGCCTTCCCTGTCCCTGGTGGGCGATCTGCACGGCATGCAGGGCAGGGCGGGTGAGGCATTGCGCAGGGAGCTGGCGCGCGGCCGCGTGCTGCGGGAAGTCTTTGGCCGCGTGGAATTCGTGGCCGGACGATTGCAGATGACCGTGGCATCGGTGCGCTGGCGGGACGGCGCGGACTGGCACCATCCCAGCACGGCCTGGAAGCCGCCGCTTGCCGAAGTCGGTGTGGAGAAGGCGCCATGAGCAATTCAAGCAAAGCAAGCAACGAGAGCACCACCGCGCCGCTGCGCCATTGGCTGGCACAAGGCCAGGCCTGGCTGGCCGACATGCAGGCCGCAGGCCTGGCAGGCGCGGGCATGCCGCTGCTGGCCGCCGGCCGGGCCTGGGCCGATGAGGGCGCGCTGCTGGGCTGGGGCGCCCTGGCTAGGCAGATGGACGGCGTGCTGGACCCGCAGCTGCCGCCGGCGGAGCGCGCGGCCGCCCTGCTCGATATCGCGGTTTGGGTCATGACCGCGCAGCGGCTGCAGGCCGGTGCGGATCAGTCCTTGCCCTGAAAAAAAAAGCCATTGAGTTCGGCGCCCGGCGTGGCCTGGGCGAACGCGTCGAAGCGCCCCGTCTCGGCAATGGAGCGCGCCGCATGCAGAAAGCCGCCCCAGGCTGCGCGCGCCAGTGCGCCGCCCACGCTGATGCGGCGCACGCCCATGGCCTCGGCATCCTGCAGGCTCCATTCGCTGGCCCCTCCGATCAGCAGATTCACCGGCTTGGGTGCCACGGCCGCCACCACGGCACGGATCTGCTCGGCGCTGCGGATGCCGGGTGCGTACAGGCAGTCAGCGCCGGCCTCGGCATAGGCCTTGAGCCGGGCAATGGTGTCGTCCAGATCGGGCCGGCCCACGAAGAAATTCTCCGCACGCCCGACCAGCAAGGTGCCGCCACCGGCCTCGTCGATGGCGGCACGGGCGGCGCGCAGCCGGGCCACGGCTTCCTCGATGCTGCGCAAGGGGTTGGCTGCATCGCCCGACGAGTCTTCGATGGACAGGCCCGCCACGCCGGTGTCCACGGCCATGCGCACGCTTTCGGCGACCTCCTGCGGGTCCAGGCCGAAGCCGCTTTCAAAGTCCGCATTCACGGGCAGATCGGTGGCCGCGACCAGGCTGCGCAGATGCTCCAGCGTCATCTCGCGGGAGATGGCGCCATCGGGCTGGCCCAGCGACCAGGCATGGCCCGAGCTGGTGCTGGCCAGCGCCTTGAAGCCCAGGCCCTGCAGCATGCGGGCGCTGCCCGCATCCCAGGGATTGGGCAGTACAAAGCAGCCCTGGCGGTGCAGGGCGTGGAAGGTGGCGCGCTTTTGTTCGGTGGTGGGGGTCATGGGGGCACTCCGTTGCAGGGTCAGGGCGCTGGTGGAAACAGCAGGGGCCGCGCGGCCAGGGACGGCAGCACGCAAGCCACATCATGGGCGCAGTCCGGCACCACGACGAAGCGGCGTGGCCGCTGCGGCGCCAGCAGCTCGCGCTCGTAGGCCGCGAAGGCGTGGCCTCGCTGCAGCCGGAACGGGCCTTGCAGCATGGCGGCGCAGGACTTGTCGAGGATGGGATAGAACGCCCCCTTGTCCGCGCTGCTGTCCAGGGCGCCTTCCAGGTAGTCGATCTGCGCGGCCGCATAGCGGGCCCGCGCGGCAGCCGCATTGCGCCCCAGGTGGCCGGGCAGGTCCTGCAGGCCGTACTTCCAGCGGTCATGGCCTGGACAGGCGCTGGCGGCGGGCGGCACCTGGAAGACATAGCTGCACGCCCCCGGAAACGCCGCGCCTGTGCCGCAGGCTGCCCAGTCGGTGCTCTGCCCGGCCATCTTCGGCTGTGGCCGCACGGGATCGAAATACAGCCAGGTGCCCGGATCGGCGATCACATAGCGCAAGGTCACGGAACCCGGCGCATCGGCTGCAAAGGCCACGCTGTGCTGCAGCATCTGCGCCCCAGCCGAAAACCCCGCCAGGGTCACGCTGCGCAGGCCGGGCCAGCGCTGCACGAGCTCGGCCACCAGCGCATCCAGCGCGGCGAAAGAACCTATCGGATGCGGCCCCAGCGAGGGCTCGCCGGCCAGCCAGCCCGCGCAGGTCCATACCGCGTCTGCGCTCCCGGCTGCTGGCACGCCACGGCTGTGGCAATGCGCAGCCTGGTCCTCGGGCACCTGGTACAGCGGGGCGATGACCAGGGTGTCCTGCAGCCGCTGCGCGCCTTCGGCGGCCCGCAGGCCGGCCTCGAAGCTGCGGTTGGCATCGCGCGGATGCCCGTGCATCACCACCAGCGCGGACCGGGGCATGGCGCCGTTGCTGGCCCCCGGCGCCTGCGATGCGTAGTAGCGCATGCGCCCCGCATCGCCGGGCAGGTTGAAGGATTGCAGGCAGGCGGTGTCGGCCCGGTGCCTGCAAACGGAAGCATCGGCGGATGCAGTGGCAGACGCAGCCGCGGTGACAGGTTCGGGAGCTGGCGCTTGCGCCAGCGCCTCGACCGAGATCGCCAGAAACAGCAACAGCAGGGGGCGCAGAGGACGGATGGACGGCATGTGCGGGACGTCATTCGCAGGGGTGGGTCGGCCTGCTAGTATGCGGGCGGCCGCAAGCCATGGCCTGGCTTGTTTCTCAAGACCCACTCCCTTGTCGCATATGCCACTTCTGCCGCGTTTCAGCCTTGTCCTTGCCTGTCTCGCACTGCCGGCCTTCGTTCACGCCGCAGACTTCGACAAGAAAAACTGCACCTACAAAGGCATCCGCCTCTACGGCAAGGTCCAGATCGTGCACTCCTTTCCCGACATCAAGGTCCAGGCCACCAGCTCTTTCCCGGACCTCAAGGTCAAGGTGGTGGACTCCTTTGCAGACAGTTGCGGGGAGTGGAAGATCGTCACCTCCTTCCCCGACTTCAAGGTCCAGATGGTCAGTTCCTTCCCGGACCTGAAAGTCGACATGGGCAGCTCGTCGCCCGGCGTGCGATAGCCGCCTGGCGCTGTCCAGCATTGCCCCATCGCAGCACCGTGACCTCCTCCACACCCGACGAATTCGAAGCCCTGCACGATCAGGCCTATGCCGACATGGAATGCGGCGCGCTGGCCGAGGCCGCCCAGGCCTTCGAGGCGCTGGCAGCCCACATGCCGGACAACCGCCACTACCACTACATGCTGGGCCTGGCGCGCAAGTACCAGCGCGATTGGCAGCCATCGCTGGACCACAACCTGCGCGCGATTGCACTGGCGGGCGAAGACGATGAAGCCAGCCTCTGGAATGGCGCCATCGCGGCCACGGCGCTGTCCGACTGGGCCACGGCGCGCAGGCTGTGGAAGGCCTGCGGCATCCAGGTGCCCGGCGAGCAGGGCCCCATCGAGGGTGACTACGGCGTGGCCGTGGTGCGCCTGCACCCCTGGCAGGGCGGCGAGACCGTGTTCATGCGCCGCATCGACCCCGTGCGCGCCCAGTTGCTCAATGTGCCGCTGCCCGAAAGCGGCCATCGTTTCGGCGACATCGTGCTGCACGACGGCGCGTCCACCGGCCAGCGGTTCAACGGCCAGCGCGAAGTGCCGGTCTTCAACGAGCTGCAGCGGCTGGAGCCCTCGGCATTCCAGACCTTCGTGGTCTTCATCACCTGCGCCAATGCGCAGGACTTGCAGGAATTGCTGGGTACCGAAGCCCGGGGCATCGGCTATGCCGAGGACTGGACGGCCAGCATCCGCCACTACTGCATGCGCTGCAGCTACGGCACGCCCCACCAGCATGCCGAGGAAGCTTCGCCACGCGAGGGCGAACCGTCCTGGCAGACCGATCGCAACCTGGGCATCGCCGCAGTGGACCGCGCCGCCGTCGATGCCTTGCTCAACGCATGGCAAGCCGGTGGCGCCGGGCGCCGTATCGACGCAGTGCAGACCCGCGAACTGCCCGTGCCCGACGAGGAAGAAAGCTGGGCCTGGTGGGTAGGGCCCGAGGGCGCGGAGGATGAGGCGCCGTAGCTGAGCAATGCGAGCGAGCATGGCCCGCATCGATCACCGACCCTGTGCGCGGGCCCCCTCAAGTCCGGGCGCGTGAAGCCGGACCCTGAAGCCTTCCGACACGCTGTAGCGAGGAATGCCGTGTCCCTCATACCGCCGCATCAGGCCAAGAAAGCGGTGCTTGAGCTGCATGGCCGCGCTGAACTCTTCCCAGGCGATCAGGGCACAGGGTGAGTCGCCGTAGGTACTGCAGATGCGCACCTGGCGCTGGTCCGTCTCCATCTGCGCCCAGCCGTCCTCGCGCAGGCTGACGGCGCGCACCTGAGGATTGCGCAGATCCAGAAGCGCGGCGAGATAGGGCAGGTCCAGGTCGTTGAGCCAGTGGTAGTTGAAGAAGTGGTGCATCACGTCCAGTGCATCGGGCGAGCCCCTGGCCTCGAGATCCATGTGCATGCGTGCGAAGCCATCGCAGACGCTCATGCCCCGCACACGCACGGCGCTCAGCTGGATGTCTTCGGTGGTGTTCTCGCAAGAGAGGGTGTGCTGCATGCTGCCTGGTGAGGTGGGACGGATACGGTGCTTGCCAATGTAGCGTGCACGGCCCCGGATGGACGATGGACTTGCTTGATCCGCGACGGATTGGCCTTGGCCGTGCGTTGAAGTGATGTGGCAAGCCGACATCGGCTTTCTGCAAGCCACGTCCATCCACATCCTTTCAAGGAGAAACACCATGTCCCTGCGCAAAGCCTTCATGCTCGTCATTGCCACTGCTTCGTTGGCCGGCCTCGGCAGCGCCGCATCCGCCGCCACCTGGGACCAGGCCCATCCGCGCCGTGCCGAGGTCAACGGCCGCCTGGCCAACCAGGACCGCCGCATCCACAACGAAGTGCGCAAGGGCGAGATCAGCCATCGCCAGGCGGCTGCGCTGCACCAGCAGGACCGCAAGATCCGCCAGGAAGAACGCCTCATGGCCAGCCAGAACGGCGGTCATATCACGCGCAGCGAGCAGCATGTGCTGAACCAGCAGGAGAACCAGGTCAGCCGTGAGATTGGCCACTGAGCAGGCATTGAGCGGCCACTGCGCGGCCGCCGGTCAGATCTCGCCAGATCTTGCGCACATGACACAAGGGCCGGCCGCCTTGAGGCGCCGGCCCTTTTTCATGTTGGCGTGGGGCCCGCGTTCAGGCTCTCAGCAATGGCGGCAGCGACCGCGCCGGGGCACCGCCTGGCAGGGCATGGCCTTGGGGGAACAGGTTGCGCGCCAGCCGCTGCGGGTCGATGCCGAAGCACTCGCCGGCTGCCGAGGCAATCAGCGCATCGACGCTGGTGGTCGGTTTCAGATCCCGGTTCTCCAATAGCTGGCCGGGCTGCAGGCCAGGCCAGTCGGCCAGCACGCGGCCGCCCTGAACCGCGCCGCCCATCAGCATGGCGACGGCGCCTGTTCCGTGGTCGGTGCCGCCGGTGCCGTTGGCCGCGGCCGTGCGGCCGAACTCGGTGGCCACCAGCACCACGGTCTGCGACCAGGCATCGCCCAGGCCGTCATGCAGCGCCGCAATCAGTGCATCGAGGTTCTTGAGCTGGGCCGCCAGCCGGTTGTTTTGTGCACTGTGCGTGTCCCAGCCGCCGGTTTCGATCATGGCGATGCGCGGCCCGTCCTGGCGGGCAAGAAAGCCGGCTGCCAGCTTGCCCAGGCTGGCGCCATCCAGGCGCGGCCGGTTGTTGCCACCGTCCATGGCCACGCCGCGCGTGTCCATGGCGGAAGTCCAGAGAGCATGCAGCTGCGCATCGCCCTCGTAGAGCCTGGCCACGCGCAGCAGCAGGTCGTCACTGGCCTGGGGCAGGGAGGAAGGCGCGTAGGAGGCCACTTCCGCCGGCCCGCGCAGCGCCATGGGCACGGTGGGCGCGAAGGCAATGGCCTCTTCCCGGTGCGGCAACTGGGCGACCAGGCGGTTGAGCCAGCCGTCCTTGACCTGGTAGGGCGCGCTGCCTCCGGTTTCCAGTACGTTCTGGCCGTCGAAATGCGAGCGGTCGCTGTAGGGCGATGCGACCGCGTGCACGAACAGCGCCTGGCCCTGGGCGTAGAGCCTGCCGGTCTCGGCCAATGAGGGATGCAGCGCGAACATGCCGTCCAGCCGCGTGGCCGCAGCCGTGTCCACGGCGATGGCGCCGCGCAGGCGGGCGTAGCCGGGGTCGGCATAGGGAATCAGGGTCTCCAGCCCGTCGGCCGCGCCGCGCTGGATGATGAACACGAAGCGGCGCTCGGTGGCAGCACGCGCCAGCGCCAGGTGGGGCGCGGCCAGTGCCAGCCCGGTTCCTGCGGCCAGCAGGCCCAGGAAATGTCGGCGATTGCGCCTGGCCATCGTGGTGGCCGCGATCGCCGTGCTGGTCGCGATGTTCGTGGCGGTCGTATGGATCGTGGTCATGGTGTTCACCTGCGCAGGAAGTCGGGCGAGACCAGCAGCAGCGCGAGTGCGCCGCTGCCGCTTTCGGATCGGGCAATGGCCTCGGCCGTGCCCGCGCCCAGTGCATCGCCGGGCAGCAATCGGGGTGCCAGCGCGCGCGCATCGACGCTGTTGCCGGCCTGGGCTGCGAGCCGCTGCGCCAGCTCGACACGGCGCACCAGCGCATCGGGCGCAGCCCAGCTGGCGGCGATGTCGTCGTAGCCGGCCGGCGAACCGGGGCGCCACACCGGCTGGCCGAGCTGGTTGAACAGGCCGGCGGCCTGAGCACCCTTCAACTCGCGCCGGCCCAGTGCGCGCATGGAAGAGACGGCCCATTCCCAGGGTGTCTTGAACTTCGTGGCTGGCGCGGCCCAGGGTTCTGGCGAATCGATCAGCGCGCGGTAGACGGCTGGCAGGTCCCCGCCGCTGCGCTGGTAGGCGGCCGCAAGGCGCTGCACCAGCGCGGGCGGCGGATCGTCGGCGACGAAGTGCCGTGCCAGCTTGGTCGCGACATGGAGCGCGGTAGCGGGGGAGGCCGCCAGGTCGCGCAGGATGGCCAGCGCCTGCTCCTGCCCGCCTGCGGCATAGCTGCGGCCCAGCAGGCGGCGCGGTCCGGGCTCGTGCAATGCCGGTCGGTACTGGAAGCCAGCGCTGGCGGTCGGACTGCCTGCGTCATTGCCCAGGCTCCAGCCGGTGAGCGCGCGGGCGAACTCGGTCACGTCCTGCTGGGTGTAGCCGCTGCGCACGCCCAGGGTGTGCAGCTCCATGATTTCCCGTGCCAGGTTTTCGTTCAGGCCGCGTGTCTTGTCCGGGTTGCGCCGGGCGGCGCGCTGTGCAGCGGGGCTGGCGGGTCCCACCGACTGGGCCTGGTCCAGATAGACCAGCATGGCCGGGTGGCGCACGGCGGCAAGCAGCAGGTCCTCGAATCGGCCCAGCACGTGCGGGCGTATGGCCTCGGCCTCGTAGGCGCCTGCCAGGTCGAGCACCACAGGCTTTTCCACCGAGACCGCGAAGTGGTTCGACCAGAAATGCACCAGGCGTTCCACAAACGGCGCGGGTGTGTCGATGGCGCTGGCCAGGCGCGCGTTCACTGCGTCCAGGTAGCCGCTGCGTGCGCCACGGCGCAACTGCTGGCGGGCGGCGGCGCGCTGGTCTTCAGGCAGGCTGCGCAGCTCGCGCTGCCGGGACTGGTAGTCGGACAGCAGCGCGTCCGTGTCCGTGTGACCGGCCCAGGCAGGGGGCTGGGGCTGGTAGCGCGCGAACTGGTCCAGCAGCCAGCGCTGCGGGTCGGCGGACAGTGCGTCGTCAGGGCGGGCACCCAGGCCGAAGCGGTTCAGGACGATGGCGGCAGAATTCATGGCTTCACCTCGAAAAATCGCGGGCGTGGCGGGCGTGTCCTGTGCTCCTCAGCGCCTGGCCGGAGATGCGGGCACATGGAAGGGGCCTTGCTGCGCTGCCAGCCCCTGCACCAGTGTCTGTCGCTCGGCCGGCGTGAGCTGGGCCGCGAAGTCGACCACGTGCGCTTCCACGCGCTCGCGCACCGCCGTGTCGGCGGCCCGGGTGCGTGCCAATGCAGCGTCGACGGCAGCGCGATCGAACTGCGGCGCAGCCAGCAGTCGAACCACCTCGGCGCGGCCTTCGCGGCTGCCTTGGGTCAGCGCAGCAGCCTCGCGCCGCACTTCACGCAGTCCTGTGCGGAAGGCCTGGCGCCGCTCGGGCGGCAGACCGTCTGCGGCAAAGCGCAGTCCGCGCGCAGTGGCCGGGGAGCCGCCTGCCGGTGCTCCGGTGGGTGTTCCTGTCTGCATGGATGTGGCTATCGACCTGGCCTCGGCCTGGTGTGCCCACCAGCGCCAGGTGCCACCGGCAATGCCGCCCACCAGAAACAGATTCAGCAGGGCAGAGGCCCACAGCCAGCGGCGCAGGTGCGTCGTGCGGGGGGCATCGCCGATGGGGGATTCGTTCATCGTCATTCCTCGCTTCCTTCCACCAAGGCGCCGCCCGTGTCGAAGGCGGTGCCCGGCCACCAGCCGCCTTCGGACTGTGCCGGCCGGGCCGTGGGCAAGGCCGTGCCTATCAGCAAGGCCACGGCCAGGGCGCCTGCGGCCACACCGGCCAGGCCCGCACCGGCGATGCTGGCGCCGGACCACCAGCCATGCCAGGGCTTGCGGCCGCTGGCGCGCACCGGCCGTGCGGGCGCGGTACCACGGGGCTGCGGCCATGCATGTGGCGATGGTTGGCCTGGCGCAGTCGCCAGGCCTGGGCAAGCTTGCAAACCGGCCAGCACCGCGCTTGCCAGCGCTGCGCTGGGGGGCGCGACGGCATGGCTGCCCAGCAGCGTGTCGAGTTCATTCGCACGGGCGAGCAAGGCCCGGGCCGCAGGCGCAAAGGTCGGCTGTTCCATCAGCGCGCGTGCCGCCGCCTGCTCCTGTGCCGGCCAGCGCCGCAGGTCGGCGCCCCAGGCGTCGGCCAATTGTTCAAAGCGATCTGGCGTCATGGCGGTGATCCTCCAGGGTCTGCGGGTGCGGCGATTGCGCTCGTGCTTGCGTCCTGCAGGCGGGCGCGCAAGCTGCGCCGCGCACGGGCCAGCAGGCTTTCCAGGGCATCCACGGAGACGCCCATGAGTGCTGCCGCCTCGGCCTGGGGCAGCGCCTGGTAGTAGTGCAGCACCAGCGCCTCGCGCTGGCGCGGCGGCAATGCATCCAGGGCAGCGGCGACCCGGGCGCTGTGCTGCGCGTGGTCCAGCTGCTGCTCCGGTGTGGGGCCGGGGTCGGCGAAGGCGGCGGCTTCGGCGTGCTCGTCCAGCGCTTCTTCGCGCCGCACCGCGCGCCGGCGGAGCCGGTCGCGGCACAGGTTGAGCACCACCTCATGCAGCCAGGTGTCAAAGCGGGCCTGGCCCGGCCGCCAGTGGCCCACCTGCTGCCAGGCGCGCACCAGGCCTTCCTGCGCCACCTCTTCAGCCTCGGCCCGGTTGCCCAGCAGGCGCTGGGCCAGACCCAGCAGGCGTGGCAGCTTGCGCTCCACCAGTTCGCGGGCGGCCTGCGGCTCACCGCGGGCCAGTCTCGCCAGCAGGTCGGCATCCGGGTCATCGATTTCAGCCAAAGGGCATCGGTGTAGTGGCGGGGCAGCCAGCGTCGCGCGGCTCAACGCCAGCCGCGATGCCAGCCGTAGACCGGATGGTGCCAGCCCCAGCCGTAGCGCGGGTGGTATTGCCACACGAAGCCGACGCTGGGCATCGGATAGGCAGGCGCCACATAGGCGACGCCCGGCGGCACCACATAGGGCCCAGGCGCCACGGGCGCAACAGGCGCTACCACGCAGCCGGCCAGCGCGGCCAGGCTGCCGGCGGCAAGCGCCAGCGCAAGCGGATGGATAGCGCGGCGAACAGTCAAACGCAATGAGGACATGAAAGACTCCTGCATCGGCCACATCAGGCGGCCTTATTGCGTTCAACGCGCGGGCAGCACGGATCCGTTGCGGGGGAGCGAAAAAATGTCGCGGAGAAAAGCGGGGAGAGGTCGGAGGCGGGAGAGATCGGGCCCGCGCGGAAGGCGGTCCGTGGGATATCAGTGGCGGATGTGTATCCGGGACTGATGGACTTTGCTCCAGGAAATCTGGAGCGGGCGAAGGGAATCGAACCCTCATCATGAGCTTGGGAAGCTCAGGTCCTGCCATTGAACGACGCCCGCTTTAGATAAGTCATTGTCAAAGCACGAATTTCTTCGCTAAGTGCTTGTTTTTCTTCGAAATCTCGCGCCGTTTTTGCCGCAAAACTTCAACTTAGCATCCAACGAAATCTATCTACACTTAGGACTTTGGCGTAGGTTTTGGCGTAGGTTTTTGCTCCCTGCGCCTTTGGCAATCAAACCTACGCCATGACTCTGGGGGGATTCTAGTGCTATTCGATTCACGGTCCGCAAAGCAGCTTCAGCCAGGCTCGCATCTGCTAGTCCAGGGGTGTGATGGATTGCGATTGGTCGCGTCCCAATCGCGCAAGACCTGGACCTATCGCTACAAGGATTCTGCTGGCCTCATGAAGCAGGTCAGGCTCGGCCATTGGCCGGAGATGTCGCTGGCTGAAGCCGTTTCGGCTTGGGGAGAAAAGCGCGATGGCCGCAGTGCTGGAGTTGATCCAGTTGCAGCGCGTCGCCAAGCAACCATGGCCAAGAACGGCCCAGCAGTGGCGACAACCGTGCGTGCGCTGCTGGAAGGCTTCCGCGATCACCTGGCGGGGCTGCGTCAAGCCGAGGGCGCGGCCCGGGCTTGGAGCGCTTTGGAGCGAATGCTGGATGAGGAGCCGGAGCTTGCGAGGACAGCGCCGCGTGACGTGACCCGCGCCCAAGCCTACGACGTGCTCGACAAGCGGCGAGACCTTCCTGCGGCAGCCAAGAAGCTACGGGCACTGCTGGGGCAGGCGTGGGATTGGGGGCTCGATGCAGGGAAGATCGATGGCGCGGCGCCGAACTGGTGGCGTAGCCTTCTCAAGGGCCAACTGCGTTCAAAGGGGAAAATCGTCGGGGGGGAGCATGTGGGGTTTCGGCGCCGGGTGCTGTCTCAGGCGGAGCTGCGCAAGCTCCTGCCCTGGGCCCGGGCCAATATGTCGCAGAGCGCGCTGGATGGGCTGCTGCTGTACCTCTACACCGGCATGCGGGGTGTCGAGATTTTTGCATTGCGCACTGAGTACGTGGCGCAGGAGGAGGATGGCTGGTGGATCACGTTCCCCGCCCACCTGCTCAAGATGGAACGGGATGCAGACACTGTGGACCACCGTGTTCCGCTGTTCGGTGAAGCGCTGGAGATCGTGCAGCGCCGCGTAGCCGGAGCATGGGAGGGATGGTTGTTCTTCACAGGCCGGGGTGGGAAGTTCCGGCCGTACCACCGCAACACGTTCTCCAGCTACGTCTATTCGTTGATGCCGGAGTCCGCCAAGGCCAAGCGGCGTGCCGGCGATGGCCTGATCTGTCCTGTGGTGGATTGGTCGCCCCATGCCTTGCGGCGCACTGCGCGCACGCTGCTCAGCGCAATTGATTGCCCGGAGGATGTGGGCGAGGCCATCATCGGCCACAAACCCGGGGTCATGGTGGCCAGCTACAACCTACACACCTTCGATACCCAGAAGCAAGTCTGGGTGAAGCGGCTGTACCAAGCCGTGCGCAAGCTTGAGGGCCTGCCCGCTTAGCCAGGCGGTGGTGGGGCTGACTTGCCGGGCTTCCCTGCGCGGCCGTAGCCGCTGTCTGGCGCCGGCAGGCACTCGGATGGTGGCCGCGACATCACCCAGGCCTCCACCTCTGCAACGATGAAGCCCACGCGGCGCGCACTGAGCTGCCGAGGCCTGGGGAAATCGCCGGTCTGCACCAGCTTTTGTATCTGCGACTCGGACAGATCCACCGCCCTCGCTGCCTCCTGAAGGCTGATCGAGATGGGGCGCATCGTCACGATGGCCAGCGCATCGCCGCCGCTGGCAGCTTCGATTTTTTCTTTCTTGGTCATGGCTTGTTCCTCCAGTGCCTGCGGCTGGTGCCAGGCGTGAAAAGGCCCGCGGGTGCGGGCCAGGTGGGTGGTTCGTCGTTGTCGGGGAGCGGCGCGCGCTTGTCGCGCCAGTTCTTGGGCTTCTTGCTGGCCATGATCAGGTTTCCTTGTTGTCGTGGGCGCGCTCGTAGAACCGCGTCATGGCGGCGGCCAGCGCGTGGCGGGCCGGGTTGGAGGGGTCAGGCGGCCCGCCGCAGTTGCCAGGCCGTGGACTCGGGTGAGTTGAGCGAGACGATTTGCCGCATGGGCACGGGGCTCACGGAGTTGCCCACCATCCGCACCTGGGCGGTTTTCGTCAGGGGCTTGCCAGAGGCCGTCCGGTCGATGACGTAGCCAGGGGGAAAATCCTGGGCGTTGTAGAGCTCGCGAGGCACCAGCATGCGCAGCGTGATGTCCACGATCACCCAGGGCTCGCCCTTGAGCCACACGGTCACGAGCGCCAGGCGGTCGCGCGTGGTGATCGTGGTCATCGGGTCGCGCAGGTCCGCCCACTGGCCACCGCTGGCGTGGTAGCGCATCAGGAAGGCGGCGCAGCGCAGGGCGCCGGCCTCCTGCTCGGGCGACAGGTGGTACTGGATCAGGGCATGGTGCTCGGCCCCGGCCGTGACGGTAGGCACGGGCTCGCGCATGTCGCGGCCCACGCTGTTCCTGCGCAGCGTGCACAGGTGCGCGGCGATCAGCTGTTGCTGGCTGCCGCTGGTGGTCACGGTCGATACGGGGTCGCGCAGGTCGCGGGCCGGTGTGCTGTTGAACCCACCGTTGGCCTGGACCATGAACGCGGATGCCAGGCTTTGCCCGCCGCCGCTGGCCGTCACGGTGCCCAGCGGCCCCCGGATGTCGTTGGAGCCGTGGCTCCAGCGCTTGCCGCCGTCCTTGCCCTCGCCGTGCCCGGCCTGCACCAGGTATGCCGCGCTGACGGCGTGCTTGATGCCGCCGGCCATGACCGTGCCCAGGGGGTGGGACAGATCCAGCACGCGCGGGGCCTGGCCCTTGGCTTCGCCGTAGCCCATCTGGATCAGGGTGGGCGACACCAGGGCGCGGCAGCCACCTTTTTCCGTGGCGATGGTGCTCATGGGTCGGTCGAGCTTTTCGATTTTCCCGCCGTGGGCCATGTTCACGATGAACGGCTGGGGGCTGTTCAGGACGAACTTGTCCAGGCCGTGGGCGATTCGCCGCATGGTGGCCGGCACCAGTTCCTTCTTGCGCCCGAAGATGCTTTGCCCGGGGATGCTCCAGTCGATGCACTCCGCTGCCTGGCGGAATGGCTTCTGGCCCGCTTTCGGGTTCTTCCAGTGCGTCTGCGCCGGCCACACGATGGGCAGGCCGTCGCGGCGCGCGATCAGGTAGAGTCGTGTGCGGGTGCTGCGGGAGCCCAGGGTGGCGTTGCAGATCACCCGCCATTCCACCTTGTAGCCCAGGTCGCGCAGCGCCTGGATGAAGTGGCGCCAGTTGCGGCCCTTGTGCTTGGGGTTCGGCACCAGGAACTGATTGCCACGCGGCACCACCTCGCCGGGTTCGGCCACGCGGAAGGTGGCTTTGCCCGTGGCAGGGTCCGTGATGCGGTCCAGCGTGATGGCGCGGCCGGTGGCGGGATCGCGCTTCGCAATCAGCGGAGACCACTGCATCATCTGTTCGACGTTCTCCAGCGTGATGACGTCGGGCTGGGTCTTGCCGGCCCAGCGGATGACGATCCACGCGAGCGACCGGATTTCCCCATTGCGCGGCTGGCCGCCCAGGGCCTGGCTGTGGTGTGTGCAGTCCGGGGATGCGTGCAGCAGGCCCACCAGCTCGCCCTTGGTCACGGACAGCGGGTCCACCTCGCGGATGTCGGCGCGGTAGTGCTTGGTCTGCGGGTGGTTGACTTCATGCATGCCGATGGCGTCGGCATCGTGGTTGACGGCGGCATCGACCGGGCGGCCGATGGCCTGCTCGATGCCTGTCGATGCGCCGCCGCCGCCGGCAAACAGATCGATCACAAGCTTGGCCGCGAGTGGTAGGAGAAATTGAGGGGTGAGCATGCTGGTCCTCAGAAACAGAAAAGCCCGCTCAGGGGCGGGCTTAGGGTGAAGTGGAGGGGGTAGGATCTGAGCTCCAAATGGAGGATCGACCATGAGCAATAGCACCGAACCGGTGAGTCTGAACCCCTGGCGTGAGGGGGAATACTGGGTGTATGCCGATGCGGAGCGAATGCCAAAAGGTGGCTGGGCCGGATTTTTTCGGATTGACCACCACCCAGAAGGTCAGCCCCTGGTGAAGACGGTCATGTCGCGAAGGATAGTGAGCCACGAGGGGCACAAGACGGCGGACCTTGCCCGGCTGCACGCCATTTCCTATGGGCAGCAATTCATTCGGTCAGCCCTGGGAGAGGTCTGACTAGATCCCGAGCGCTTGCTGGATGGCGGGCGGCGTGGCCAGGCGCTGCTGGCACGCGGCGTTGAGCCACAGCACTTCGGTCTTGACCGCTGTGCCACGGCCGGCAGAGATGCGGGCGCCCGTGGTGTGGACCTGCCAGTCGGCCAGCTCGCGCTCGTACAGCGCCGATGGGTAGCCGCTAAGCACGACCATGCCCTGCAGGCTGCGCAGCACGGCCAGCAGCTCCAAGTGCTGCTCATCGGTCATCTCGTGCCTGTAGCAGCCCTGGGCCACGTTGCGCAGTGAGCGCGTGCTGAAGACATAGGGCGGGTCCACGAAGTGCAGCGTGTCGGCGGTGTCGTGCTGTTGCATGACCTCGATCGCGGGCCTGTTCTCGATCAGCACGCCCTGCAGGCGTTCGATGATGGGCGGCAGCTGGCCTGGGTAGCGGCTCCAGAGGTGCTGTGCCGTGCCGTAGGGCCGGGCAGTGTCGATGCGAAACCCCGTCACGCCCTTGGTGGCGCCGGCCGAGCCAAAGCCCATGCATGCCCGCACGGCGGTGCGCCTGGCGCGCTCCACGGGCTCGTCGCAGTCTTGATAAGACAGGTCGAACTCGGCCCGCGCGTATGGCGTGAGGTGCAGCAACTGGATGAGCCGTTCGGACTGGCCAGGGTCGCGCAGCACGCGGAAGAAGTTGGCGATGTCGTCGTCCAGATCGTTGTAGACCTCGGCGTAGGCCCGGGGTTTCTGCAGCAGCACGCCGGCCGCGCCGCCGAAGGGCTCGACGTAGCAGCGGTGCTCGGGGAAGTGCTGGAGCACCCAGGGCGCCAGCCGGAACTTGGCGCCGTTGTAGCGCAGGGCGGGGGATGTGACTTTGCTCATGCGCTGACCGCCTCAGCCATCCGGGCGGCCGCGCGCTGCAGCCTGGCGTTGAACCAGCGGCGCAGCACGTATTGGCGAGTGATTGAGATGGCTGTGTAGATCAGGCTGATGGCCACGTTCTCCCCTGCTGAGGGCGCGAAGCCGAATCGGGGGAACACCAGGGCGTTTGCCACGATGCTGACCAGCAGCCCGATGGCCACGTTCATCAGGGTCTCGATCAGCGAGCCCAGGCGGGTTTGGTTCATGGGAGGCTCCAGAAACGACAAAGCCAGCTCGGTGGCTGGCTTTGGAAGGGGAGGTATCAGGACAGCGCCCATGCGCTGTGCTCATGCCTCGAAAAAAAGCCACTATTTAGTGGCTTTGATTTGGCTAACGAAGATTTTCTATTTGTTTAATTAGGCATCTCGATTTATTTGCTTTTCTTCTTCATAAATCCTCCGATCCTCTCTCGATAACGAATCACTCTTCTTTTTGCTATCAATCGCTTCTATCTGGACGCCTGGAGAAAAGATACTCTTGACAGAATCCCAGAAGACTTCCCAAGGGGTGCGAGGTTGCGAAAGCATATTGAACTCCAATCATCGCCCATTAAGGTAGGGCGGAGGTGTTTCCTGCTGTACACCAGCATCCAGATCTATCAGCGATTCCGTGTCCCAGTCGCTGCGCATTTTTTTGCGTGGCGGGTCAGGAGTGCGGAAATAGTCATCGTTAGATACAGCATGACTATCAACATCTGGAAGAGAGGATTTATGGCGACGGTTTAATGAATCCTTTGTGTCTTTGAATTTCATGTGGACCTCCGGTCCTGTGCGCGTTGACCGAAAATGACCAACTTTTTCACACTACTCTGATTTGCTGAGTAAAACCGTTTGGGTAACAACAATTACCTATATGTAGAAGCGCATCAGGGGCAGCGAAAAGCCTCGGGAGGGAGCGCTTCTCGCGCCCTGTGCTCATACCCTCAGGAAATGATCAGGAAACTTTCCCGGACCTTCCCACTGATCCAGTTCGGCGGCTTGCCGCGGCCCGTCCAGGTGGCGCCGGTGGCGGGGTCGCGATACTTCGGGGCGCTCACGCTGCCCTTGGCCTTCTTGCCCTGGGCCGGGAAGACATCGGCAGCGGTCAGGCCGTGCTCCTGGATCAGCGCGCGGGCCGCGGCGACGGCTTGTGCCTTGGCCTCTGCCTGAGCAGCTGCGATCTGGGCTTCGAGTTCGGCCTTGCGGGCCAGTAGGTCCTGATATGTAGAGGTCATGGTCATGGATTGCGCTGTGGCGCTGTTGAGGTAAATTTGCTCCCACCAATCAACACTGGAGCAATGAAGGAGCGGGGGCTATGGATGTTCGGATCACCGAAGCGGAACTCGATTTCGCCGATGTTCAGTTCGTTCGGCGAGTTCTTCTTGTAAGGCGCGAGGGCGAAGACCCAGGGGTCTCCGTCTACGAAGTCGGCGCTTTGGCTCCGCCAGGGCCACCGCCGTCGGATGACGATGCAGCCCGGTTTCACATGCTGCTGGTGGAAGTGGAGGAGCCGGAGCACGCAGGCACTCAGGTGCGTGTGCGCTCTAAGTTCTTGGAGCGCTTGCACGTATAGCTTCAATGCCCGCAGGGCAGGGAATCGCCGCGGCGGTGGTCGTCGGGCAGCTCAGCGCCGCAGCCGAAGCAGTGCGTGGGCTTCTGCTCTTCCCACCACAGTGCACGGGCACGTTCGGCGGCGCGGCGCGCGGCCGGCAGATCGCGCTCGGCGCGTGTAGGCTGGTGTTCGGTGTCTTGGTTCATGCTGTCGAGGCAGTGGCCCCCGGGCGCTGCATCCAGATGCTGGCGAGCACATCGGTGGCGCGCGGGCGGGAGGGGTTGCGGATGCGATAGCGGCGGTACTTGTCACACACGCAGGCGTTGCACTGGTCGGCCAGCCCGTCGGGGCTTTTGACCAGGGCGCGGAAGAAGCCCACGTCGGCGGGCCAGGGCTCGCCGCAGGTGGTGCAGACCTTTTCGGAGGCGGTGGCCATGTCAGAACGGCACATCACCTGCCTGCAGGCCAGGAGCTCCAACGGCTTTCACGCCATGTCCTTGTCCTGGGAGGACAGACCTACGGCCATCAGCGTCCTGCGCGGAAACCACGCCCTCCTTCTCCATGCGCTCCAGCAGACGGGCCGCGCGGTTGTAGCCGATGCGCAGGTGCCTCTGCAAAAAGGAGATCGACGGTTTGAGGTGCTGGTGCACCAGTCCCGCCGCCTGCTGATAAATCGGGTCCGGGCCGTCCGCCTCATAGTGCGCGGCTGGCTCGGACGACGCAGCGAGCGATGCCGGCAGGGCTTGCTCCACGCCTGTTCGACCCTCGCCGCCCAGCGCTTCAATCAGGGCGGGGATGAGCTTCGACAGCTCGCCCGTCGTGATCGCCACGTCGGCATCGAAACCGCCATCGCCATCCTTGGATTCGGTCACGACATCCAGCATCGCAACCTTGCGCAGCTGCAGGCCTTGGGTCAGCACGAAGCTCACGCGGTCGTCCCAGGTCATGGCGACGCGCGTGGGCAGTTTCCCGTGCTCGATGTGCTGCTGCACCTCGGCGATGTCCAGCGGGTGGCGTCCGTAGCGCACCACGGCCTTGGATTCGTCGGCGGCCTTGAGCTCGCATTCGCGGTCAATCGAAAAACCGGCCGGGCTCTCCTGCGTGGTCAGCCAGTGCGCCATGGCGGCCTGGGCGCTGGTCTGCGTATCGACCAGGGCCAGCGCAAAGCCTGTGAGGCCCTCCACCAGCGAGCTGACCACCTCATCGGCGCGCGCCTGGCTGCCCGTGTCCAGCACCAGGGTGCGGGCCTGCGGGTCCAGCCAGACCCACATGGCGCCCTGCTTGGTGAAGGCCATGGGCAGCAGGTCCAGCTTGGCCTCGTCCTTGAGGTCCTTCTTTTCCTTCTTGCCGGGCTTGCGGCCTTCGGTGGCCTCGATGTGGGCAGCCTTTTCGTTGACGCGGCGGTTGAGCACGCTGGCCGGCAGCATCTTGGCCTCGGTCATGAAGCGCATCACCCACTGATTGGCCACGGACTCGGCCAGCGGGCCATGGGGCTCGCCGCGCGGCGGCACCCAGCCGGCGCTGCGCTCCTGCGTGGCGCCGCACTCAGCAAACGGCGACTTGGCCAGGGCGGCCTCGACGGCCTGCAGGTCAGGAGACCAGGAATCGGCGATTCGGTAAATGATCAGGTTCGTAAGCACGGTGTGTCAGGCGAGGGATTTCGGATGCTTGGGCAGACAGCCCAGGCGGTTTGCTTCTGTGTCGGTCCAAGTCGCGTGGCCCAGCAACAGGGTGTGGGCCTGGGTGGCCAGGGCCAGGTTGGGTTGCACGCGCTTTGACTGGGACACGAGCAGGTCCAGCAGCTTGGTATAGGCGCGGGTCTTGAGAATCCCCCAGCCGCCGAACTCGGGCGGCATGCGCTTCACCATTTGCTCGGCCTGGATCTCTATGCCCTTCACGGCTTCCTTGTGAACGAGCTTGGCCTCGTTGCGCAGCTGGGCAGCCTCGCCCGAAAGTGCTTTCGCGCGTGCACGCAGGTTGTAGGCTTCGACGGCGCGTTTTTCGGCCTTAGCTTCAACGCGCAGAGCGGCGGCCTCGGTGGCCTTGGCCTTGGCACGCATGATCATTTCTTGCGCGTAGAGATCTGCCGGTGTTTGCGACATGGGGTTCTCCAAACGGTGGGTTACAGGGCGCCGCCTTCGGTGTCGTCGGCGGGCAGGTGCTGGATGGCGGGTGCAGGAGGCGCTGGCGCACGCGGCGCAGGCCCGGCCAGGAATTCCTCGCGCTTGGCATACAGCTGGTCGATCAGGGCGTCGGCCAGGCGGGGCAGGTCGCGGGCGTTCATCAGCACTGCGTTGCGGTCCTTCTCGAAGGGCACGCCCAGGGCCACGAGGTTTGCGGCGCTGAGCTGCAGCACGGGTGCGAAGGCGGCGCAGATCTGCGAGAGGTTGAGCTTCTCGGGGTTCGGCATGGCGATCAGTGGGCCTGTGCCTTCGCCTGGGATTCGCGCATCGCCTGGTAGCCGGCGAGCATCGGTTCGAGCTGCTGACGCAGATCCACGCCGGGCTCCAGGTTCGCGCCGATGCTGGCCAGGGCGCATCCCATGGCATATAGCCCGCCATAGACGGCGAACGCGTTGCCATTGCGCTGGCCGTAGCCGCTCAGGATTTCGATGATGGGTTCGGCCACATGCGTCATTGCATGGGCGTGGTGGTTGGACGTGATTTCGCGGGTGACGCGCGCGCCTTCGATGGGGTCCGTGGAATGGCTCATGAGCTGGTGCTCCAGGTTCAGAAAAGGGGTGCTCCGGAAATGGCGACCGCAGCAGCAATGCAGAAGGCCGAGTAGGCCGACCAGAGGAAAAAGCCGAAAAGTTTGCTCATGGCACCTCGCGCAGGCATTCCATGGATTGCGGGCCGATCCAGACCACGGCATGGCGGGGCGGGCAGGCCTGGGCGGCGCTGTGCGCGCGCTGCACGTCCGCTGCGCTGGCCACGGGTTCCTGGGCCGCTCCGGCATCCGCGCAGGCGCTGAGCACCAAGGCCGAGAGCACGACCAAGCACAGCAGAAGCCAGCCGCCGGGCGTGGGCGTAGGGCCTGGCTTGACCACAGGACCAGGGCGGGAGGCAGTGCGCAGAAAGCGCGCGTCGGGGTCAGGATTGAAGGGCTCGGATGGGATCACTCGTTGCATTTGGGCTCTCCAGAAACAGCAATCCCGCCAGAGGGCGGGATCGGGGTGGTGGCTGCTTGCCGCTGCAGGCGCTGAGCCTCCTGCTCGGCAATGAGGCGCTCTTCTTCGCGCCAGTCGGCATAGGTCTGAGGCTCATACGCGACGCGGCCGCGTTCGCCGCGCAGGCGGTTGAATCTGGATCTCATGGTGAACCTCAAAAAAGCGCCCGCCCCAACATTGCTGCAGGGCGGGCCAAGTGCCGCACAAGGCGACCCACGAAACAAAAAAGGCCCTGCAACTGGTGAAGCTGCAGGGCCTTGGTGGAAAGTGCCGATGCCTTGAAGGCGTGCCTGGGAATTAGAGAGGGAGGGAGGAGGAACCCAGGCTCGGCGTGAAACTGTTGAAGTCAGTATGGCCCGGACATGATCAGGAAAACATGTACAGGAGGTAAAAGATCGTTGGCATCAGTTGCAGAGTTGACGCTCGCAAGGGATGCCATCGTTGTCCCCGTCCATCTTCGTGTTGGGGCAGTTGCGTAAGAAGAATTTTGCCTCCTCGCAGGAGGTCATCTGCGAGCAGTGCGTGCGCCCGTCGCAGGTGTATTTGGGCGTGCTGGAGGCGCTGCTGCCGATATCGATACTGCGCGTGCGTGGCTCGGTGAGCAGCAGGGTTGGTGATAGGCCGCCAGTCTTGGCTTGATATGCCGTGTACGCTTTCCAGGCCGCCACCGCGAGCAGCACGTAAACAATGAGCCTCAGCATTGAATGCCCCTCTCTTGTTGTGATTGATATGGCGGGCATCGTATCGCAGTCGGAAATGAAGATGGCCGGCCGTATTCGCCCCGGCTTTCCCTCTACAACGGTTTGGCAAGACTCTCACTGCTTGCAGGCGGGCAAATGCCTGTCACGATTGGCCATCACAGATAAGGACCGGATGCGATCCCGGCACAGAAGCGAGCGCTGTTTTTCATGGCAGCCGTCTGGCCCTCGCGGGTACGGCCTAGGAAGTCTGTCGCTCCGGTTGCTCCCATTCCCCGCGCGTCGCCCGCGCATTCCCCATCTGTGATGGCCCCGGCACGTGGCCGGGGGGCGTTTGGATCCCGCAGTCAATCCGCTCAATCGGGATTGAAGATCACAGCGCTAGGCGCCGCTCCAGGTCCTGCAGGGCTGCGCAGGATTCGCGCAGTTGGTCCGACAGGTCTTCGACGTGGCCCACCAGCGGGGCAGGCGTGGCGGGCAGGGGGCCTTTAACAGCGCGGTTGCTGTCGATGCCCAGCGGGTTTAGCACAGGGCCCAGCCGCGTGGTCAGGCGCTGGATGGTTGCCTGGAGGTCGCGCACATTGACCGAAACCTGGCCGATCGCGGAATCGACCTGACTGATGGTTTGGGCCTGGGCGGCATCGTATTGCGCCGAGATGCTGTCCGAGGCCTGAGCTGCTTGGCCGTGGCGAATGCCGCTGTTGAAATGGTCACGTTGATTCACGGTGGTCTCTCCTGTGGTGGTGGCGGAAACAAAAGAGGCCTCCCGGATCGAGAAGCCTCTTTTGTTTCGCCCCGATGCGCTCGGGGAGGGCGTGCTGCATCTGGTAGCAGCTGCGCGGCATCAACATGCCGCACCGTTTATTTGCTCCGTGGTGTCATCTCACTGCGTTCGTCACCGGAATGCCAGGGCGGTGTTCCATCGTCGGCTCCAGATGCGCTGGCGCGCACCCTTCACTGCCTCCCGCCTACTCTCTACAGGGCATCCCGCCCGCAGTTCCTTCCCTATGCCGTGAACCGTGCTTTGACGGACTGGCAACCGCGCGGAGACGCGGCGCGCTGACCTGGCCCATGCCCAGGAGCGCCATTGCGCCGGACGAATGCCCCTCGGGTGGGGCAAGCAACATCGGCGTGCAAATTGTGAAAGACCGGGGCTTGCCCGGTCGATGCCGTGGTGCCCAACTTCCCTGCCTGTCCGCATGTGCGGTGGCTGGGTTGTTGAGTTTTATTATCAGTCGGACTCATAAAATAAGTCAACAGTCCGGCTGATTTTTTGGAGGTTAAATTATTTTGATAGCAGCGTTGTGGCATTGGGACTTGAAGTCGGTCAACGCAACGGAGCGTTGCGCAACCGTTGCTTGCATGCGCGCAACGCTGCATTGCGCAACGCTGCGTTGCATCTTTCAGCCTGCAGTTGCGCGATCAAAGGCCGCGTGCAACACTGTATGAAATAACAGGTATTCTCATGAACAACGATTCAACGAAGCTGTTTGGTGCCCGCCTCCGATCCGCCCGGCGGAGTGCCGCGTTGTCGCAGGAAGACATGGCAGAGATGCTTGGTGTGTCGCGCCAGGTCATATCGAAGTGGGAGCGCGGGGAGAGTTCCCCCACGATGCCGCAGCTCGCTGCGTTAGTTGCGATGTACTGCGTATGCGCTCACACGTTGTTGTTTGGGGAGCCTTACCGCGAGGTGCGGTTTGGTGAATTCATGCAGGCCCGCATTTCGCCAGCCGCAGTAGATGAGGAGCAGGAAGATGGATGCAAAAGAGTTGACCGATATGATCAACAACCACAAGGGCGAGTTGCCTCGGCCACGCTTCGTGGTGAGTGTGTTCGCGGAGGTGGTGGCCAAGCTAGCCCCAAGACTGACGCAAGAAGAGTTGGGTGAGCTGGTGGCGCTGGGCGCGCTTGTCCAAAAGCGATCATCCCAGCTCGTGCCCGTGTACCGGCTGGATGACATGCCGGGCGGCGACATGGGCAGGGGCTGGCCCGTCGTTTAGTGAGCGACCTTTTCCCGGCTCTTGCGCGCCAACGGTGTGCTTGGCTGGAGTTTGACTGGTTGCGACGGAGATTTCTCAGGGGGCGGGGCTGGCTTGTGCATCAGCTTGTGCGCAAACTTCGCCAGTTCTTGACGCTCAGTTTCCTGAAGCTCGCGAAAGGTCAAGACCAACTGGACCTCCTGCCGAGACAGTTCGGTGATGTCCATGCGGGCAGGATCTGGAGCTTGGTCGATAGCGGCGCCCACGCCTTCGCCTATCTCGATAGCCAGGGCCGCGACTGACTCGCTGAAGTCGCTGATCTGGCAGCCCAGGGCCTTGCTGAACTTCGCCGCAGCATGCGGGTTCAGGGGAATCTTGCCGTTCAGGTACTGGCTCACGGCACTCTGCCCGAAGCCCACCATGTCGCTGAAGAAGTCCTGGCTGGACGGCTCGCCGGCTTCCTTTCGCGACGACTTCCACGACAGGAACAGCTTTTTCAGCCGCGCGGCATCTTCTTTTTGTTCAGCGGTCAGGGGCAGGGCTGGCATGAAAACAGGGTATTAGTAGGGCTCATGAATTCAAAACAGTCCGACTGTTGAATAAATTAGTAGTCCGACTTATGATGCGGGCATGAAGAACCTCATGCCCATTCGCAAGCGTCTTGGCCTCACCCAGCAGGCGCTCGGCCAAGTTATCGGCTGCACTCAGGGGAACGTTGGGTACTACGAGCGCGGGCAGATGATGCCCACGCCCCGCGCACGTCGGCTCATTGATTTCGCTGCAGGGCGCGGGCTAATGCTGTCGTTCGACCACCTGTACGGAGACGCCCCGCTGCCCGAGCTTGCGCAGCCTGCCGCCCAGGAGCAGGGCCATGCCTGAGCCGTGCCGCTTGGGCGAGGCCCAGCCGACGAGCAACAGGTTTTCGAGGAAGCGTTGGTGCCGGGGGGCGGCGTTCTTTGTGACCCTGCAGCGCAGCAGGACGCACGTCTGGGAAGGTTGCCGGCGCGCGTCAGCTTCCGGCTTGGACGGGGTGTTGTGCCTGCCCCGCACGCCGGGCTTCCTCTGCAGTGTCCACGCGCTGAATGCCTTCCAGCAGTGCGTAGTAAGCGTCTTCGAACGTCTTGGCAACGATGCCCCGCGTGAAGTCGCTGTACTCCAACTCGATCTTCGAGAGCATTGCTCCAGCAAGAGTTGCTGTGGGCCCGATCAGTTCTTGTTTCATGTCCGCCCCTCTCGGGAATGGTTGTGTAGGAGCTCCCATTCTGCCCCGGGAGGTGGCGGACACCCCTCCCAAGGATCAAGACCATGCATATGCCATACCGCTGGGGCGCCGATGTCCCGCCAGCAGCACAGAGGCTCAAGAACCGCCGGCTGGAGCGCTTGTACGCAGCCGAGTACTTCCGTCTTACCGGTGCTCGTCTGGGCCTTGGAGAGCCTGCTGCTCTGCAATCAGCACGCGAGCGCGCTGGATCGCCGCATATGCCTTCGCAATCTCCTCCGGCAACTGCATCAAGTTCCCCGCTCGCACATCGTGATGAACGCGGGCGGCGATGAGGTTCACGGCAGCTAACACATCGGAATCGTTGATTTTTTCGTTCATGGCCTGGGCCTTGCGGATGGATGGTTGGTGGAACACCCATTCTAGGAACGTGCCCACGGCCGCCATTTATCTCAAGGAGTAGTCCCGCATGCGTGGCACCCCCCAAGTACTGAGCCGCGCGGAGATTGACGCGGCGGATCGAATCATCAAGGCACTGAAGGAGCTGGCCCCCGAGGAAGCAGAGCGCGTGCTGGCCCATGTCCAGGCCCGGTTGGACGAGGCTGAAGGTGGCGACGTGATGTTTGCCCGTGGCATCGCTGGCCCCAATGGGGCCCTGGACACCTGCATGAAGACGTGGGTTGACAGTGGGACTGCGGAGCTTTTCAGGCGTCGTGCGGCCATGCGCAAACAGAACTCGTCGGCCTGCCAGCGGGACTGCATTTACCTGCTGGTCCACGAGAAGACTTACACGTTGATGGTTGCGGAAAAGGCGTTGCATGACGCTGATGCTATGGACCTGCGGGAGCATTTGACAGGCCCATTTCCGGCCCGGAAATTCTGGGGGCCCGGGCAATGAACGCGATCACTGCAATTTCCGCCGCCGTGCTGACCATGAGCAGCGAAGAAATCGCTTCTTTGGTGGAGTCCCGCCACGACAACGTGAGGACCTCCATCGAGCGCCTGGGCGCGCGCGGCGTGATCCAACTCCCTGCGTTGCAGGAAGTTCGGAATCATCTCGGCCAGACCGTGAGCGTCTACCAACTGTGCAAACGCGACAGCTATGTCGTGGTGGCGCAGCTGTCTCCTGAGTTCACCGCGCGCCTGGTGGATCGCTGGCAGGAGCTGGAGGCCCAGGCCGCTCCAGCCGTTCCGCGCACGATGTCTCAGGCGCTGCGCCTGGCCGCTGATCAAGCCGAGCAGATCGAGCAGCAGCAGGCCGCCCTGGCACTGGCCGCGCCCAAGGCCGAATACGTGGACCGCTACGTGGCCGCCAACGGCGCGAAGGGCTTCCGTCAGGTGGCCAAGCTGCTGGGCGCGAACGAGCACGCATTCCGGGCCTGGCTGCAGGAAGAAAAGATCATGTACCGCCTGGGTGGCGAGTGGACTGCGCACCAGTGCCACATTGATGCCGGCCGCTTTGTCGTGAAGACGGGCGTGGCCCAGGTCAACGAGCATGCCTTCAACGCCACGAAGTTCACCCCCAAGGGCGTGAACTGGGTAGCCGGCCTGTGGGGCCAGCACCATGCCCGCCTGGCGCAGGAGGGGGCGCAGCAATGAGCACGATGATCATGGCGGCCTGCTGGCCGCTGGCAATGTCCCCCGCGCAGAAGGCGGTGCTGATTTCCCTTGCTGACCAGGCCAACGATGACGGCGTGTGCTGGCCGGGCGTTGCGACGATTGCGAAGCGCACATGCCTGTCCGAGCGCGCGGTGCAGGACGCAATCGCTTGGCTGCAGACCGTGGGGGTGGTGTTCCGCGAGTACCGGATCAACTCGAGCACCAGCTACACCATCACGCCGGCCAACTTCAACCCGGCTGCAGCGCCCGCGAAGCGCAAGCGTGGCACGGGTGCAGATGCCGCACCGGGTGCAAATGGCGCACCCCCCGCAAATGGCGCACCGGGTGCAGACGGCGCACCACCCCCCGCAGATGGCGCACCAGGGGGTGCAAATGGCGCACCTCAATCCCCGCAGATGGCGCACCCCAGGGGTGCAGATGGCGCACCCAAATCATCATTGAACCGTAATAGGAACCGTAAAGGAACCGCCAACGAACCATCCCCGCCGGCTGCGCCGCCGGGCCGCGATGGGGTTGGCGGCCAACCAGGCGACGGCGAGACAGCCCTGCAGGCTGCCTGCAAGCTCACCTGGGCGTCGTACAGCTTGGCCTACGAGCAGCGGTATGGCGTCAAGCCGGTGCGCAACCAGGTCGTGAACGCCAACGTGAAGACGCTGGTCAAGCGCCTGGGCTTCGAGGAAGCACCGCTGGTGGCGGCTTGGTACGTGGCCAGCGTGAACGAGGCATTCGTGGTGAAGAACTCCCACGGCGTCGGCGTGCTGGTGAACCAGGCTGAGAGCTTCCGCACACAGTGGGCCCGTGGACAGGCGGTGACCGGCACGGCTGCGCAGGCAGCGGACAAGACGAGCGCCAACTTCGACGCCATCGAGGAAGCCAAGCGGCTGCTGCGCCAGCGCGGCGGCCGGGGCAATGGGGAGGGCGCCAATGCGTGACGACCTGGACACCGACTGGCTGCTGGAGGAGCTGGGCGCCACGATGGAACTGAGCGGCCAGCAGGTCCGACCTGCAGCACTGCTGCTGCTGGCTGAAGACCTGGCCCACATCGAAAAGCCTGTGCTGCGCCTGGCCCTGGCCCGCATCCGCGCTGAGCATCGCGGCCCGATCCTCACCGGCACCGTGCTGCAGTACGTGGACCACGCCATGGGCCGCATGCTGCCCGCGGAAGCCTATGGCTTGGCGCTGACCAGCGCAGACCAGCAGGCCACCGTGGTGTGGACCGACGAGATCGCCCAGGCCTGGGCCGTGGCCGCGCCGCTGCTCAGTGCCGGCGACAAGTTCGGCGCGCGGCAGGCCTTCATCGAGGCCTATGGCCGGATCACGGGCGAGGCCCGCGCGCTGCGCCGTCGCCCCGTGGTTCAGGTCAGCTTGGGCCACGACCCCGAAGCCCGGACACGCGCCGTGCAGGAAGCCATCACGGCAGGCCGGCTGCCGGGCGGTCTGGAGGGCCTGACGGACGACCTGCGCGAGCAGCTGCAGCTGCCGGCCCCGCGCGCAGCACTGGCGCTGCCGGCGCCCGAGTCCATGCCCAGCGGCCCGAAGCGCGAGGTGCTGGCCCAGCTGGCCACCCTGCGTGAAGCCTTCGCGCTCAAGGCCTCGCGCTTCACGCCCGTGCAAGTCCAGGCCCGTGCAGACCGGATGCGCCTGGGACAAGCCAAGCGCCGCAGTGCTGCCGCTGTGGCACAGCACCAGCAGGGGAGCCAGGCATGAGCGCCATACACACCTCCGTGGCCCGGGAGTACCTGACGCTGCCCTACACCTACACGCTGGCACAGGAGCTGTCGGCCAGTGAGCGGCAGCCGCTGCACCAGCGCAAGCGCGATCCCCTGGCCGCTGCAGTCCTGGCCGCCGTGCATGCCGTGGGCTACGCCGCGCCGACAGTGCAGCACTGGCGCGACCTGGCCGACGCAGCGAACCTCTCCGAGACCTTGCTGGGCATGGGCGTCTTCACCGAGCCCGAGGCTCAGAGCCTGTTTGCCGATGCCGTTGCAGCCGTCGTGGACCTGGGCCGCAAGCACGGCCACGGCCAGGAGATGCGCCTGAACGCTGTTCAGCTGGGCCACCTGGTCGAGTTCGGCGAGGCCTACGGCCAGGTGCTGGAGGTGATCCCGGCCCGCACCTTCATCCGCGCGCACCGCGCCACCGAACGCCGCCTGCGCGAGCTGCTGGTCAACAGCCACGGCAGCGATTCCCATGAATTCATCGTCGTCTGAACACCAATGGCAGCAACACCAAATCAATCTCAGCGGGCCAGCCGTGGCGCACCTCGTCAAGCTGGCCCAGCAACCCGGGTGGTGGGAGTACGTCAAGGCCAGGGCCAGGGAACTGGACAGGGACGAGTCCCGGCTGTTCGTGGACATCGAGCAGCAGGTGGTGCAGCAGCTGCAGGCGCTCGAATGGCGCCCGCCGCCCCGCGCGTGACGGTGCCGGCTGGCCACCAGGGCCCGATCACGGTGCTGGGCATGGACCCGGGCGAGCACACTGGTCTGGCCTGGATCGTGGATGGCCAGCTGCAGGCACTGCAGGAGGTCGATCCAGCGCAAATTGCCCTGGTGCTGCAGGAGCGTCGGCCCACACTGGTGATCTTCGAGGACAGCCGCGCCGCGCGCCGCACCTGGACGGCCAAGGGCAGCGACGGCGCCCGCAAGAAGATCGCGCGCAACGTCGGCGAGATCGACGCCTGGTGCAAGCTGATCGTTGGCCTGTGCGCGGCGCTGGGCATCCCATGCCACGGCATGCCGCCCAGCGCGAAGGCTGGCGGTGTCCACGGCGCCAAGATCGATGCCGCCACCTTCAGCCGCCTGACCGGCTGGGCCGGCCGCAGCAATCAGCACCAGCGTGACGCCGCAATGATCGCGTGGTCCTTTCGGAGGGCCCGGCCATGAAGCGCATCTACATCGCCGGCCCGATGACAGGCCTGCCCGAGTTCAACTACCCGGCCTTCAACCGCGCGGCCGCCGTGCTGCGTGCCCAGGGCCACCACGTCGAGAACCCGGCCGAGAACCCCGCGCCAGCGTGCGGCAGCTGGGCCGGCTACATGCGTCTGGCGCTGCCGCAGCTGTGCAAGTGCGATGCCGTGCACCGGCTGCCGGGCTGGAAGCAGTCGCGCGGCGCCCGGTTGGAGAGCTTTGTGGCGCGCGTGCTGGGTCTGGAGGTGCAGGACTTCGATGCCAGCGCAGGGGAGGGCGGCGCACATGCTTGATTTCCGCCCCGACCTTCCGCGCCGTGGCCAGCGCGGCCCGGTGCGCGCCGCGCCCCAACACCCGCCCCTGTGGCGTGGCGCCGCAATGCGCGAGCGCATCGAAGGCCCTGATGCCCTGGGGCGCTACCGCTTCTCCGTCTGGTCAGAAAACCGCTGCTGCCGCCTGGAGCAGTACGGCCCCACGCGCGTGTGCGTGATGAACGATCACGGCTTCCTGGTGCAGGTGGATGTGGAGGGCGACATCCGATGATCCAGAACCGTAGCACCTGGCCCAGCCGCGGCTTCGGCCGCCGGCCCGCCGCCGCACCAGCGCAAGACCGAGAGGAGCGCCTGGCGCAGCGCGCGGCCCGCGCCATGGACAGCGCCCGCGCCACGGCCGGCATGGCGTGCACCAGCATCGTTGTGATGGGCGGTGCCAGCACAGGCTTGGCCGTGCCCAAGGCCGAGATCCTCGAATGCGAAGTCTACCGCCGCGCCGTCGCCGCGCTGCCCTGCATTTGGTGCGGCATCTGCGATTTCTCTCAGCACGCACACCTCAACCTCGGCAAGGGCTTCGCGCTCAAGACAGATGACCGCACTGGCTTCCCGCTGTGCTGCACGCGCCCCGACATCGAGGGCTGCCATGTCGCATATGACCAATACCGCCTTGTTGACGGCGGCCGAGAAGCCCATCGGGACTACGGCCTCGAATGGGGCCGCATCACCCGCCACACGATTCTTGAATCCGGCCAATGGCCACAACGTCTGCCCCTCTGGAGTGAAACCGCATGAACCAAGCCACCACCAGCACTATCCACAAGACAGCCGGCGGCAATCCGGACACTGGCGCGGTCGAGGCCGTGCCCACGCTGACGCAGGTCTATGAAGCCATCCGCCAACTCCATGAGGCCGGGGAAGAGCCCACGCGCGACCGCATCCACAAGATGACAGGCCTGAACCTCACCACGGTGGACGACCGCATCAAGGTGCTGCGTGGCGAAGGGATGATTGCGGCGGTGAAGCAGTGCTACCGCCCGGTCCACCAGCATGGGCCGGCACGGGATGTCGTCATCGTGCACCTCAACGATGGCCGGACTCTGGTGGAGATCGGGGAGCATGTGTTGCATCTAGTCCGCCCTGAAGCCGCTCGCCTAGGTCAAGGGCTGGCAGGCGTAGCCCTGGAGCACACGGCTCTCGCGCGCGTTACGGAACTTCAGGATCAGCTACTGGACGAGTTAGCGAAGCGGCGGGAGTTGGAGCGCGAAGTGAAGGCGCTGAAGTCGTTGAGGCGCACGGACAGTCGACAAGCAGACCTCCTTCTTGAGATGGGCTCCTGAGACCTGGCGTAGATCACCGTGAGTTGTTGATGCCGGTTGCTATCGGCAGAGAATTGGCCAGAATCGCATCGATTGATATCAATTTTTGCGCATAGGGTTTTATCGAATTGACTGCTGCTTTTATTTGTCTTGAGATGATTTATTTGTTTGAAGATAATTCCCTAATCTTCGTTCAAGTTCATCTTTTAGTTATTTGGCTGAAGATGTTACGATGTGTATTCATTTAACTCTTTGGCAAAGGTGGTGCTATGCAGGTGAACGTGAAAGAACTTCACGGTGACTGGGACGCTGGCTGGGCACTTGATAAGCACGTCCTCTCTAGTACGTATGTTGGAGATAACGAATGGGGACGCCCTCAATTTGACACCCAACGCTCCGAAGTAGGGGAGGCATCTTTCCAGCTGAAATATCGTTCTGACTGGGCTCAGGTGCAAGTCCTTGCTCAAGCGCTGGCAGCAAACATTCTTCCGAAAATCAGCAGTGTTGGCTTCATTGTTCCGATGCCTGCGTCTAAGGTGCGAGATCGTCAACCTGTTACGGAAGTCGCACGTGCGTTGGGCATGTTGGTTCAAAAACCTGTATTTGAATCACTCGCGAAGGCGCCTGGAGGACCATCACTGAAGGATTTGCAGACGAAACAGGAGAAGCTTGATGCGCTGGCGCAGCGCCTTTCTATTGTAAAACACATCACCAACGAGGGACGTTGGGACGTGCTGCTGGTGGATGATCTGTATGACTCGGGTGCTTCGATGGAGACAGCATGCGCTGCGCTGCGAGGGTATGAAAAAGTCAATAAAATCTACGTTGCTGCCCTAACATGGAAATAGCATCGATGAGTACCAAAGTTTTTATCGCCGGTTCAATGAATATCAAAAATCTCGATCCGGAGGTTAAGAAGCGAATCGATAACATCATAGACCAAGACTTCGAAGTGTTGGTCGGCGATGCGGATGGCGTGGACACCTCTGTGCAGTGGCACCTGTTAAATCACGGGGGGTGTAGGGCTACAATTTTTTGCAGTGGCCCTGTGCCTCGCAACAATGTTGGAGATTGGCCCGTTGAAGCTGTTGTCACATCGCACAGCGTGGGGTCGCGTGCATTTTTTACAGCCAAAGATTTGAGGATGGCTGAAGTTGCCGACTATGGGCTAATGATCTGGGACTCGAAGAGCACCGGGACTCTTTGCAATGTCATTGAATTGTTGCAACGTGACAAGAAATCCGTAGTGTTTGTGAACAAGTCTAAAACGTTCCACAAGGTGGGCACCGTTGAGCAGTTGGAGGAACTGGTTGCCTTCATGTCTGATCATGCCAAGAAGAAGGCTGATGAGAAGATTGGTCTTGTTGACCGAATCGATTCACTGAGAAGCGATAAGTCTCAGGCACGCATGTTTCTATAGCAGACATGATGCCTGGACCCGTCTAGGGTTCGACGTCCTCAGGTCGTGCGGGAACACTCCCAGCCATGGCCCAAGCCCAACGCCCTACCAGCAAGTCCGAATCTTCAAAGAAGCCTGTCCCCAAGAAGCTTGCAGCTGCGAAATCGGCTGCAGACGTAGCCTTGTCCGCCAACAGCGCGGCGCCCAACGCCCCCGCTGACTGGGAGCGCATAGAGCTGGACTACCGGGCCGGCATCAAGACCCTTCGCCAGATAGCCGATGAAAACGGCATCACGCATGGCGCCATCAACAAGCGAGCCAAGCGAGATGGATGGGAGCGGGACCTAGGCGTGAAGATCCAGGCCAAGGCCGATGCCCTGGTATCCAAGGCGGCGGTATCCAGCGAGGTATCCACGGATACCAAGGTTCGGGAACGGGCCGTCATCGATGCCAATGCCCAGGCCGTGGCTGACGTTCGCCTGGCCCATCGCAGGGACATCCAGAGGGCGCGCCGCGTCACCAACACCCTGTTGGACGAACTGGAAAAACAGACCGACCCGGATACCTTGTTTCTGCTCGGCGAGCTGGGCGAGATGCTGCGGCAACCCGACGACAACGGCCAGGACCGCCTCAACGACCTGTACCACAAGGTCATCAGCCTGTCTGAGCGCTCCAAGACCATGAAGACTCTTGCCGAGAGCCTCCAGAAGCTGGTGGACATGGAGCGCACTGCGTTCGGCATGGACAAGCTTTCCGAGAAAGGCGATGAGCCGGGCGCGCTCAAGCAGATGACCGATGCCGAGCGGGCGGTGCGGCTCGCTGCCATGCTCAACGGCGGCCCAGGCGCGGCTATGGTGTTGGCCACGCTCGCGGCGAAGCGAGGTGAGAAATGACCACGCCCGCGCTGACCACGGCCGATATCCTGGACCTGCTCAAGGGTCTGGACGCGGACACCCGCGCGGAGCTGGACTCCCTGCTGCTGTCTGGCGATGCGCCCATCTGGGTGCCGCAGCCTGGCCCCCAGACCGTGGCCTTCGAGTCCGACGCCGATATCGTCTTCTACGGTGGTGCGGCCGGCGGCGGCAAGACCGATCTGCTGCTGGGCCTGCCGCTGACCAAGCAAAAGCACAGCATCATCTTCCGGCGCCAGTCCGTGCAGTTGACCGGCATCGAAGAGCGCATGACCTCGATCCTGGGCACGCGCGACGGGTACAACAGCCAGGACGGCATCTGGCGGCTGCCGCAAGGCAAGGTACTGGAGCTGGGCAGCGTGAAGGAGCCGGGCGACTGGATCAAGTACCAAGGCCGCGCGCATGACTTCAAGGGCTTCGATGAGATCACCCACTTCACCGAACTGCAGTTCCGTTCCCTGATCGGCTGGCTGCGCACCGACGACCCGACCATCCGTCAGCGCGTGGTGTGCGCGGGCAACCCGCCGACCGAGCCCGAAGGCGAGTGGGTCAAACGCTTCTGGGCGCCGTGGCTGGAGCCGTCCCACCCGAACCCGGCCAAACCGGGCGAGCTGCGCTGGTTCGTGACCAACGAGAAGGGTGAGGACCAGGAGGTGCCTGGCCCCGAGCCCGTGATGGTCGGACCCGACCTGATGACGCCCAAGAGCCGGACGTTCATCCCTTCCAGCGTGAACGACAACCTGTTCTTGCTGTCCACTGGCTACAAGGCGACGTTGCAGTCCCTGCCCGAGCCGCTGCGCAGCAAGATGCTGAACGGCGACTTCAATGCCGGCAGCGCGGACCCGGCCTGGCAGGTGATCCCCACCGAATGGATGAAGGCGGCGCAGGCCCGGTGGAAGGCGCGCGAAGCCAAGGGCGGCATGACGGCCCTTGGCCTGGACCCGGCGCGCGGCGGCATCGACAAGACCTCGGCGGCGCGGCGCCACGGCGCTTGGTTCGATGAGCTGATCACCGTGCCGGGCGCGGTCACCAAGGACGGCCCGACCACGGCTGGCTTTGTCACGCCCCTGGTGCGCGACGGTGCATGCATCTGCGTGGACAGCATCGGCATCGGCTCCAGCGCGCTGGATTTCATCGTGGGCCTGAATCTTCTGGTGCTCGCGGTCAACGGTTCGGAAACGTCCAACGCCATGACCAAGGCAGGCAATCTGCGCTTCCGGAACCGGCGCGCGGAAATGTACTGGCTGCTGCGCGAGGCCCTGGACCCGACGAACCCCATTCCCATTGCGCTGCCGCCAGACCCTGAGCTGCTGGCTGACCTGACAGCCGTTCGCTACAAGGTCGTGACCCTGGGCCGGGTCGCGGCGATCCAGATGCTGTCCAAGGACGACATCCGCAAGGCGCTGGGCCGCTCGCCCGACAAAGGCGACGCGGTGGCAATGACCTTTGTCCAGGGCATCCCTGAGCCCGGCAGCAAGCGGCACGAATACGAAGAACCCGAAGAGACCGATTGGAGGCTCAATTGATCAACACCAGCACGATGGACGTGGACTCGCCCGAAGCCGAGGGTTCTCTCGACGCCGGGGATGATGATCTGCGCATGGGTGAGGGCGAGGTGTCGCTCCACGAATACGCGGAATGGCTGCGCGAGATGGACGAGGAGCCGCCATGGCGCATCGCGGCCGACAAGGAGATGGACTATGCCGATGGCAAGCAGCTGGACACCGAGCTGCTGAATGCCATGAAGGAGCAGGGTATTCCTCCGGCAATCGAGGATCGCATCGGCCCCACGCTGCGCGCGCTCACGGGCTACGAGCAGACCACGCGCACCGACTGGCGGGTGACCGCCAACGGCCAGACGGGCAGCAAGGACGTGGCCGACGCGCTCAACGTCGAGCTGAACGAGGCCGAGCGCGAGTCCCATGCCGACGATGCCTGCAGCGATGCCTTCCGGCCCCAGGCTGCCGTGGGCTTCGGTTGCGTGGGCGTGCAGCGCGTGAGCGATCCCACGCAGTACCGCTACAAATGTGCGGTCGTGCGGCGCAGCGAGGTGCGCTGGGATTGGACGGCGGAAGAGTGGGACCTGAGCGACGCGCGGTATTTCAAGCGGGACAAGTGGCTGCACCCCGAGCGCATCGCGCGCTCATTCCCGCAGGCGCGCGAACTGATCCTGTCCTGTGGCCGCAATGGTGCCGCCTGGTGGCAGCAGGGCTACCCGGGGCGACTGGCCAACCAGGGCGGAAGTTCCACGGGCCTGACCAATGCCGGCCAGGATGCGCGCGGCTGGACGGTGGAGGAAGCGCGTTGGTACGACCGCACCAATAAGCAGCTGTGCCTGTCCGAGCTTTGGTACCGGCGCTGGGTGGAAGTGGTGCTGATCGAGTCGCCTGATGGCCGCGTGGTCGAGTACGACGCGGGCAACCAGGCCCACAACTACGGCCTGGCCACGGGCATGACCAAGGCTTTCAAGGCCATCGTGGCGAAGGTTCGCCGCAGCTACTGGCTCGGGCCGCACAAGCTGCACGACAGCCCCACGCCATACCCGCACAGCCATTTCCCCTACGTGATCTTCTGGGGCTTCCGCGAGGATTCCACGCGCGTTCCCTATGGGTACGTGCGCGGGCTGATCTACCAGCAGGACAGTTTGAACAGCGGCACGGCGCTCATGCGCTGGGGGCTGTCCGCCTACCGCGTCGAGAACACCAAGGGCGCGACGGATATGCCGGATGCGGTCCTGCGGCGCACCATCGGCCGCCGCAACGCCCATGTGGTGCTGAACCAGGAGCACATGGCAAAGCCTGGCGCGCGCTTCGAAGTGAAGCGGGACGTGCAACTCACCGAGCAGCAGCACCAGCTCATGAACGACTGCCGCGCGGTCTTCGAGCAGCTGTCTGCGGCGCCGGCGGCATTCACGGGCCAGCGCGGCAACGCGACCAGCGGCCTGCAGGAGCGCACGCAGCTGGAGCAGGCCAACCAGGCGCTGGGCGAGATCATGGGCAATTTCCGCCGCGCGCGCACGCTCATGGGGGAGATGCTGCTGGCCATGATCGTCCAGGACCTGGGCGCCAAGGAAAAGACGGTGATCATCGAGGGCGATGCCGTCACCGAGGATCGTTCGGTGGTGCTCAACAAGATCGAGACCGACCCGGCCGGCTACACCTACCTGAGCAACGACGTGCAGCGGACCCTGCTGAAGGTCCAGCTCGAGGACGTGCCCAGCACGCCCGGCTATCGCTCTCAGCAGCTGTATGCGATGCAGGAGGTCATCAAGACCATGCCGCCACAGTTCCAGCAGGCCGCCATGCCCTACATGGTTGCGCTCATGGACACGCCCTACAAGCGCGAGATCATCGAGGCCCTGCGCGCGGCTGGATCCCAGGAAAGCCCGGAGCAGGTCGAAAAGCGCATTCAGCAGGAGGTGCAGGCGGCCCTGACGAAAGCTGGTCACGACCTCAAGGCGCGCGAGCTGGACATCAAGGAGCGGCTCACCGATGCCCAGATCCAGGACACGGTCGCGGCGGCCGTTCTCAAGGGTGTGCAGTCGGCCTTCAGTTCGATGCAGGGCGGGGCCCAGGTGGCCATGAACCCCCTGATCGCGCCCATTGCCGACGCCATCATGCAGGGCGCCGGATACCGGAAGCCCAATCCCGGTGGCGACGATCCAGACTTCCCAGTACCGGGCGTGGCGGCCGGCGGCCCCGCGCCGCAGTCGGGCGGCCCTGGCGCGGACGGCGACATCGACCAGGTGCGCGAGAACACCAGCCCCGCATTCCCGCCCATCCCGCAAGAGCCGGCGCGCGGCATGCAGGGCATCGAGACCACCGCGCCCGACGACAACCTGCCGCAGGGCGGCTGATCCAATTGGCTTCGGCCAGCGCCGCCTTCGGGCGGCGTTTTCATTCCCGCTCTGTCTAGGGTTGGTCTTTCCTCCCCCGCTTTTTGACACTGCTTCCAAGCCGCGGCGCACGTCGCTGTGGCGATGACTGCGGCGCTTCGGCGCTGTGGATTCAAGAGCAGATGGCGCGGCGCCCAGGCGCTGCTCCGGATTGCTGGCCCATGCGGCCACGGCGATATGTGGCGGGACAGGCATGACGACATCACAACAGGATTCTTTGGATAGCGCGGGCGGCGAACTGTCGGCCGATCACTTGACCCAGATGCTCAACGCTGGGTTGCATGGCGATACCTCGGCTGTGTCCGAGGAACCCGGCGGCGCGCCAGCGACCGCCACTGATCCGGCAAACACTCCTGCCGCACCCGCTGTGGAAGCGGTAGCGAAGCCCGGGGGAGATGCTGCGCCGGCCGAGCCAGAACCGGCAAATGCCGTGGTGCTGGCCAAGGATGGCAAGCACACCATCCCCTACGAGAAGTTGGAACAGGCACGCCAGGGCGAACAGCGCTGGAAGTCTGAGGCCGAGCGCGAGACCGCCCGCGCCGCAGCAGCAGAGGCCGCCCTGGCCGAGCTGCAGGCGCAGGCAGGCCAACGCGCGGCCGACGGCAAGGCCCCGACCGAGACAGACAAGCTGGCGGCGCAGGCAGGCGCGGCCATCGAGGCTGGCGCGGACCCGGAGCTCTTCGGCGACTACTCGGAGGAAGGGCTTCGCGCCGGGATGCTGAAGCTGCACGCGGCCACCCGCGAGCAGCTCAAGGCAGAGCTGAAGGCGGAACTGCAGGCAGAGGTCGAGCGCGAGCTGGCCCCCCTGCGTCAGCACCGCCAGGCCTCGGCGGAAGAAGTGCACTCGAACGCCATCTACACGGCGCACCCCGACGTGGATTCCATCGCCCAGAGCGCGGAGTTTGACGCCTGGCTCAAGGCCATGCCCAGCTATGCGCAAAGCGCCGCTCGCGGCGTGCTGGACGGCGGCAGCACGGAGCAGGTGATCGAGCTCTTCAAGGACTACAAGGCCGCGACTGCCGCTTCCGCTGCGCCCGCTCCAAAGGATCCCCCGAACGACCCGGCCAAGGCCGCCAAGGAAAAGCTGGCGGCCCTCGAAGTGCCCGTGCCCAACAGCCTCTCGGACATTCCGGGCGGCCGTCCAGGCGGCGGGACGCTGTTCGAACGGCTGGATTCGCTCCAAGGCGCGGACCTCTTTAACGCGATGAACGACCTCACGGAGGAGCAGCGCGAAGGGTTCCTCAATCGAAAAACCTGAACTGAGCGAGGACTGACATGAGCAAGACCCAAATGTCGGCGAGCGACCAGAAAAAGCTGGTCGAGCAAGCCGTTGGCGTTTTCACTGCAACGCAGAAGCGCCATTCCAACATCAACCGCCTGACGGGCAAGTTCCCCAAGATCGACGCAGCCGCCAGCTCGATTGCCAACCAGACGAGCAACACGATGCCTATCGTGCAGACGATGGATCTGGGCAAGGGCAAGGGCGACGAGTTGAAGTTCAACTTCGTCAACCCCGTGGGCGGCATTCCCATCATGGGCAGCGAATATGCGGCCGGCCGCGGCGAGGGCGTGAGCCTGTCCGAGGACCGCCTGCGTGTGAACCAGGCCCGCTTCGTGCTGGACCTTGGCGGTGTGATGGACGAGGTGCGCAGCCCCGTTGATATCTACCGTCTGGCAAAGCCCCTGCTGCAGAGCGCCATGGACAACTACGAGGACCAACTGTCCCTCGTGCACATGGCCGGTGCGCGGGGCTTCCAGGATGACATTACCTGGCGCATCCCCCTCGCGGCAGATCCGCGCTTCAACAAGGTGGTGGTCAACCGCGTGAAGGCCCCGACCAAGAACCGCCACTTCATCGTGGACGGGGATTCGGTCCAGCGCTTCAAGACGAACGGGGGCGAAGTGGACCTGACCACGGCCGACATCATGAAGATGGACAACGTGGACGCTGTCCGCAGTTTCCTGGACCAGATGGTGCTGCCTCCGCCGCCTGTCGAGTTCGATGGCGACGAGATGGCCAAGGACAGTCCATTCCGCGTCCTGCTGGTCTCTGCCTCCCAGTACGAGAAGTTCTCCACCGATCCGAACTTCCGCCAATACCAGGCTCAGGCTCTGGCCCGCGCGCGCAACGCCAAGGATCACCCGCTGTTCCGCAACCCCGAAGTGGCTCTTTGGGGTGGCGTGTTGATCGTGAAGATGCCGAAGCCGATTCGCTTCTTCGCAGGCGATGAGATCAAGTACTGCACGCAGTTTGACAGCGAGACCGAGGCCGGCGTGATCGTGCCCCAGTCCTTCGGCGAAAACTACGCAGTGGATCGCTCCATCCTGCTGGGCGGCCAGGCCCTGGCTAAGGGTTACGCCAAGAGCCGCCACAACGGCATGCCGTACTTCTGGAAGGAAGAGGACGACGACTTCGACGACAAGCTCGAAGCGCTGATCGGCGGCATTCTGGGCGCCTCCAAGATCCGCTTTGCCGTGAATACGGGCGATCAGGTCGAGTTCACCGACCACGGCGCCACCGTGATCGACACCGTGGTGCCGATCTTCGGCCGCCGCCTGTAAGGCCTGGGACAGGGAGCGCGGCTCCCTGTCTCACTTCCTGAACCTCCAAAGGAGCCAATCATGGCAAAGATCAAAATCCTCGGCGCCGACCGCAATCAGTTCGGCGGCGCGCGCCCCTATGGCAATGTGACCACTATCCGCAGCGTGTTGGAGACGGGCGCCACGGGCATTCCCGTGCGCTCCACCGCCGTCGCGGCGCTGGCGGTCAACGATGTCGTGCAGATCAACACGCTGCAGCCGGGCTTCCTGGTCGAGACGGTGTCTCTGATCGTGTCCAACGGCTTCGGCGCGGGCGTCACTGCCTCGCTGGGCTTCGAGTACGCGGACGGCGTGGACCGTCCCGAGCTGCCCCAGGCTGCCAACTACTTCGGCGCGGGCATCGACCTGGCCGCCATTGCCAACCTGCGCCTGAACCTGACCAAGAAGCTGGCCAAGTTCCCCGCCGTAGTGACGCTGCTGCTGACCATCACGGGCGCCGCCGTTGCCGAGGCCGGCTACCTGGATCTCATCGTCCACGGCGAAGGCCTGGGCATCGACTGACCCCGCCGCGCGGCCAAAGGGGCGGCGACGCCTCTTTCCGCGCTGGCATGAACCGCAGAGGCTCATGATGACCAATGAACCCAAAGTCGCGGTCCAGTACATCGGGCGCCGCCCCTCGTACACCGACCGCCTGTATGGCACCGGCCTCTCGTTTGATGCGGAGCAGGTGCGCGGCCTTCCGGCCTCCCTCGCCAAGAAGTTCTTGCGCCATGGCGACATGTTCCAGCGCGCAGCGGTGGCGGATGACGTGGGCACGGGGCAGGGCGAGCAGCAGCCCACCATCATGTCGTTGGACGACACGGCTGCCCAGCTTGCCGAGGCACAGCGCCTGCAGGACGAGCAGCGTGCCAAGGACATGCGCCGGCAGGAGCTGCTGGACCAGGTCTCCAACATGGACAAGGACGGGCTGCAGGTGTTCGCCAAGGACACCTACAACCAGGTGGTGCCCAAGACCATGACGCTGGAGAACATGCGCGCCAAGGTGTTCGCCTTCATTGACGAGTACGGCCCGGTATGAACGTTCAGCAGCTGGTGGAGCAGTTCCGGGTGGACTCCCTCGACCGGGAGCAACCCTATCTGTGGGGCGAGCCCGAGGTGCTGGCCTGGCTCAATGAAGCCCAGGCCGAAGCTGCGGTGCGTGGCCGCCTGCTGCTGGACGACTCGACGCCTGCCGTGTGCGAAGTCGCCGTCGCGGCCGGCGCGGCCAGCCACCAGCTGCATCCGAAGGTCTACGAGATATCGCATCTGCGGTTCGTGAGCACGGCGACATCGCGCGCGCGGGGGCTGGACCTCGTGTCGCGCGAGTTTCTGGATTCCAAACATCCGCACTGGCGCGATCACGGGCAGGGCGAACCTCGCTTCGCCATCCAGACCGAGACGCGGCTGCGCCTGGTGCCCGTGCCACGTGAGGCCGGCACGCTGCGGCTTGAAACCTACCGTTTGCCGTTGGAGCTACTCACCCAGGGCAGCGACGAACCGGAGATCCATGAAGCCCACCATGCCTATCTGGTTCATTGGGCTTTGCACCGGGCATTCAGCCAGCCCGATGCCGATGGCTTCGATGCGCAGCGGTCCGCCGAGGCCCTGAGCAAGTTTGAAGCCTACTTCGGCGCCCGGCCCGATTCCGACCTGCGCCGCGCGACACGTCACGATGAACCCCAAGTGACAGTCGTTCACACCCTGTGAGAGCAGGAGGAGAAGAGCATGCGAGGATTCGATCCCGATAAAATGAACCAGGCCAGGGCTGAAGCGCTGGCCAACCAGCCCCGCCTGGGGTTCCGGCCGCGCGGTAGCGGTGGGCAGCAGGAGGGGATTCAGCCAGGGCCCGGCCTCGGATTCGGCCCAACATCGGTGCTGGAGGCGCAGAGGGCCCAGGCCCAGAACCAGGCCCCCGATACCATCCCCGGCATGTTCAAGCCGGGCGAGTTCGTTCTGCCGCCCGACACCGTGCACGCCATGGGCGGGGCCAGCGCGCTGCAGGCCGCTGTCGATGCAACCCACACACCAGCACCCGAACAGGCATTGGTGCCGCGCGGCTTCAAGCCCAAGGTGTTCTTCGCCAATGGCGGCCGGCCCGAAGACCAGATCCCGACGGACGGCTACCCCAAGGCTCCCGCTCCTGACGGCTCCCAGTCCAACCCCATGAACACTGAGCTGGGCCGCAATGTGTCGAACCTGGCCAATGCTGCACCGGCTGGACTGGGTGGCGCTCTGTCCGTTGTGGGTCGCACGGGTGGGGCGATCAGTGGCGCCATCAACTCCGGAACCAACGCCGCGCGCGGGCTTGCAGTCGGCGCCGGGATCGGGGGCGGTGCCGCTGCATCTTCAGCCCCTGCTGCTGCCACTACGATGGCGAGCCCCGCGCCTTCCACCACTCCAGCAAGCTCTGCTGCAACGCCGCAGGCCGCGCCTCCCGCCGGAAGCACCATGGGCTCGCCAAGCTCGGCCGCGCCACAGGAAGTGCAGCCCGGAATCTTCCGCCAGGGCAACAGCTTCGCCGACAGCGCACAGGCCGCGTCCCTGGGCAACGAGCCGCGCGGCTTGCCCTCGCGGCAAAACGACCTGGCAGCCCAGAACCTGGCAGTGCAATCGACAGCGCGCGGCTTCACACCAGGCCAGCGCACCGAGGTCGAGCAGCCCCGCCTGGGCTTCCCCGGCTTCCGCGCACCAACCGTCGCCCACTCCGGCAACGACTGGCAATCCCGCAACGACCTGCGCAATGCTGAAGTGTCGGCTAGCTCCATCAAGAACACCCTGCAATGGGGAGGCGCAGGAGCCGAGAACAGTCCAGATGTTCAAAAGTATCAGTCCATGCTGTCTACGGATCAGACGCTACGAAGGGCTCAGCCTGGCTTGGATGCCGAGACCTTGCGCCAGAACGCTGGCTTGGCGCGCGAAGAGATCCAGCAGGCAGGCGGGCTCCAGCGCGAAGCCATGCAGCAGTCCGGAGAAACCGGGCGCACGGGCATGCGCGTGGGCGTCGAGCAGCAGCGCCTGCAGGGCGAGGCCGAAGCGCGCGGCTTCAAGACCCGGGCCCAGCGCCAGGAAGAGCAGCTGCGCAATACGCTGCTCGACCCCAATGCCACGCCCCAGCAAAAGCAGCAGGCCCAGCAGTCCATGCGAGCTATTCGGGGAGATGCAGATCCTTCGCCCTGGAAGGTCACGGTCACACCTGCGGTCAAGAATGCAGACGGATCCACAAGCCAGGGCAGCATCATCCGGCACAACGCCGTCACGGGTGAGGTGCAGCAGGTGGATGCGGCCGGAGCGAAGAGTCCAGCGGGGGCGAATTACACGCCTACCAGCGAATCGGTAGCCCTGCTTAAAAGCAATCCATCCATGGCCAAGCAGTTTGATGAGTATTACGGTGCGGGGGCTGCTCAGAAAGTACTGGCAGCGCGTTAGATTCAGCGGTGGAACTTTGCGAAGGGATTTTCTTCGTCATTGTTCTGCTGGATGGGTCGTGGCGCCGCGGCATCCTTCCCGTAGTCGGGGTCGGAAAACGGATTGGGCGAAGAGGCTGGATGTCCCTGGTACTTCTGCCCTGGGCCATTCCCCTGAGGGGCCGCCGCAGCTTGCCCTGTTGGCGCGGCCACGCGCATTCCCGCCGAAGACAGCATCACCACCGATCCGATGGACAGCGGCACCAGAACAATGCCCAGGATGATCCCGGGAACGCTGGTGCTGGTCTTCCCATCCTTGTCGTTTGGCCACTTCGAGAAGGCCAGCACCCACAGCACCACGAAGCCCAGCACAGGCACAAGCATGAGCAGTGCCCAGGCACCGCTGTGCCCCGATCGCTGCAGGATGCGCCAAGCAGGGACGACCATCAGAGCCGCAACGGGCGCGATGACAAGCAGTGCGATGAGCCAGTGAATGGCGCTGAAAGATCCCATGGTTCCCTCCTGTTGGCGGGACTGTAGCAGCGTCGCTGGATGTGCCAGCCGTGCACAGCATGACTTGAAGCTGGCAGTCCCATCGACCTATTGTGTGTTTTGTGGGTTTGCTGTATGTTTATACAGTATGCGAGGCAGAGGAAAGGCGTGCTCCGGGGTTCGCTGATTGGTTGTTTGCTGAGGGAGCCGATTGGCGTCGAGTCGCCAATCGCACTGGGGACAACGAAGGGGGCAGCTTGGGCGAGATGGGTTACATTCAGACACGTAACCACTCTTCAGGAAAAACAAATGCCTTTTGAAATTATTAATGCTGTAATTCACGGATTTGATAAAGAGAAATATGCAGAAGCAGTGTCTGGTATTGTGAAAAAAAATGAGGTTCTAGATGTCTCTCAGGCGCCCGTAGTTTCATTGGTAGAGGGTGTTGCTAAGCTCCTTGGGAAAAAAGAGAATAGTTTGGCTTGGGGTCGATTTGGCGATGATGCATTTCGAGGACCATTCCCAGATAGCTTTCAGAAATGCGTGTCGTCTCAGCCAGACCTCGCCGATAAAAGTGTTTTTTTAGCGCTGTCGCATGTTGCGGTTGACGCGATTGTCAGTAAGGCCATAAAAAGTAGACTGGCAACAGGGTCCAAAATACTTTTTGGCTTGTACAGGGGGGATGACAATGAGCAGAATTTGATAATTGCTATGATTAAGCAGAAGGGCGGAATCAGATTGACAGAGGATTATGTGCCTGTCGATATTGAGCAAGTGGATATGACAAAATTAAGCCACGCGTCCGAGTTTAAGGTTTCGGATTACTTGAAATCAATGCAGGATGAAAGTGAGCAACTTAGACAAGGCGTCGATGTTGATGATTTGGAATTGTCATCATACCTTTCCTTTATAGCTAGCCGAGACTCAGATGATGCGGCGTCATATTTCATTGAGGCGTTGGGATGTGTGTTGCACAGGTCATCGAAGAGATCCACTGCGCTTGTTATACAGGCTGCGTATGATTATTGTGTAAAAAACCCAGCGCTCAAAGTACATGCCTCCAGAGTGAAAGAGGCCGTATGCACATATTTGAAGAAACAAATGGGTGCAGGTTTGGCGGCCTCGTTGGAGGATGTGAAGCAAAATGTGGAAAGAATTTTTCCAGTTGACTTGTCAAAGCACTTTGATGATTTTGTGGATATATTAAATGGTCCTGAATACAAAATACCAGTCAGCTTTTCAGTAAATGAAATGTCTCTGAGGAAATATTCTAGAATTGTACTGAAGGATGACGATGTTGAGATAAAGTTTGAAAAATCTGACTTTGGAACTTCTGTAAATTCAAAGGTTCAGTTCAATAGGGAAGAGGGTTACTTGAGAATCAGATTGTCTGATAAGCAAATTGATGAGTTAGACAAACATGTTTAAAAATGTCGTTGATCTATATAGAGCTGTCGGAAGGCCTCCATTTAAGAATGGAGCCCGTCTTCCTATTGACGTTGAAGAGACGAATGTTGTTTCTGACGCGTTGGCAGCTTATCAGCTGGTCGAAGAGGACTTTAGCCCCGTAGATCCGCTGCGCAACGGTGGAAAAATCGAGTTTGAGTTAAAAATTCCGAATTCGGAGCGCGGTGCTTTCTTCGAGACATTTGAAGATTTCATCCAAAATACTCCTACACTTTCCCGCGGTATTCTCAGAGATAATTACTATATCCGAGATCTTGATTATTGGGACGGTGATGAGAATAAGCCAGAGCAAATTGAGAAATTGAGTAGTGTAGTTAACTTCATTTTTAGTCTGCGAGGTTTTGTTTCGATATCAATTGACCGGGTGCAGGCATTTGAAGCTGATAAATTAATTTTCCTCAAACCCTCTGATGGTAAATCTCCGCAGAAGGCGGCTATCCTGAAAGTCAATCTAACCGTCAATGCAATTTCCGTCGAAATTCCAAGTTTTAAAATATTGGATGCGCTTAAAAATCAATTCGAAGGTAAGACTAAGCATCAAATAGAAGAGCGCATTCTTTTGATGAATACTGCAATTGCTGAAACTGTAGGTGAATGTGATGATGATAATGTGGATTTTGAGTATTTGGTGAAAAATTGGGGGAGAGTAACAAAAAAATATCTACATGATCTACACGCCTATGTAAGCTCTTTCTCCTTTGATTCTGCTAGAAAAAAGATTTCCGATGGATTGATTGAAAGTACGACGAAATTAAATAATGCGATTGGTGAGATAGGTACAAAGCTGCTAGCAATACCTGCATCTCTTGGTGTTCTGATTGTGATTAAAGATGCTGAAAACGTATTGAGTTTTATAATCGGTTTGGTTGGGGTTGTGTTTGCTAGTTTAATAATACTTAGAACCATCAGGCATTACGAAAACCAAGTTGATAATTTGCTTAATAGTTTTGAGTTCAATCTTTTAGAGTCGTCTAAGCCGAAAAAAACATTCAGCAAAGTTATACGAGACGAGATTGAGAGAATCACTCAATTCAAATGCAGGCAAGAAATAGAAATAAATAGAACTTTCAAATTCTATAAATTTATTGCTAGGTTGCCTATATTCTTTTCTGTTCTAATTTGTTTTTTGCATATCTATCCTTGGATTAATCTTTTTTTTGGTTTGATTTTTCACTGTGGAAGTGAAAATTTTTTGACGGAAATTGGAAAAAATATTATTTTCATATATCAGCTAATGCTGGCTTAATGAGTTAAAGTTTTTTTGGTTATTTTTAACTGGGTGATGACGGAAGTACCTGGCATTGGCGCCGCACCGAGCCCCCCCGCCAAATGACGTTTAGAGGGGCTGTCTGAGCGCATAGCGCGCTTGGAGGCGGAGGACGCCGCCCGGCGCAAGTGGCCCTTGCCGACACCGGCCCGCACCAGCGGGCTTTTTTACGACCCCGCCCAGGGTTCGCGCGGTCCCGCCCTGGTGCTGACACTGGGGCATGGCACATCTCCCCATCCTCATCCTCTCTGGTGCGCTGTTCCTGGCGCTTGTCTTGGCCTGCGCCCTTTGCGCGGCGCATTGTGCGAGAGCTGCGGCGCGGCCTTCCGATACCGACCTGGCCTATGTGCGCGATGTGCTGCTGCTCGCGCGCCGTGAGTTCGACTTCCACGGCGGCTGCGTGGCCACCGACCGGCCTGACTTGCCGCTGGCACCAGAGACTAGCTGGACCGTCGATTTTTCAAGGGTGAGAGCGGCTATCGATGCAGCCAGTGATTTGCTGGATCGTGCGGCTCGCCAAACTGGTCACGAATGTGGTCGTTGTAGTAGCCGCCTGGCGAACGAGCTGCTTTCAACCCGGTCCAAATATGCTCCGGCACCCTCGGATAGTCATACGCGCGATCCGGGCTGCTCGTGAACCACAGGCGAAGGAGATGGGTTTCGGGGCTGTAGGAGCCCTTCACCAGGGTACGCGACCCAGCGAATGAATGAGTCTCCATCGATTTGCCCCTTTCGGGTTGGCTGTGTAGGAGCACGCATCGTAGTCCTAGAGGGCCATCGTTCTTCCAATTGCCCACAGTGTGCGACCCGCGCGGCGTTGTCGTTTGTGACTTGGCCAAGCCGCGGCGTGACGCACGTCAAAGCAAGTAGGGAAAGCGACCCTCGTGCAACGCGCCGGCCCAGCGATAGCATGGCCCGACCACAACAAGGAGGCCTCTCCATGAAAATCGCATTCCTCGCAATCGCCCTGGCAGCAGCTACGTCGGCGCAGGCCGGCGACCTGTTGCCAAGCCAAGGTTCAGGCGCTACGTTCGCCTCGGGCAAGTCCACTGCATCGTCCCTGTCCTTCGAGGCTGCTGGACGCAAGGGCAGCAAGCGTGTCGGCGGATCGGGCAAGAGCGGGAAGGGTGGGCACTACGTGGGCGGGCGCAAGTAGGCTTGGCCAAGTTCTGTACAGGCCCGCTTCGGCGGGCTTCGTCGTCTCTGAACCCAGCCCTGCGCCAGAAGCTCATCATGTGCGTTCGCCTACAGCCCAGTTCTGATTTGGGCATTGCATTTCGGCAGCTGCGGCTGGTGGCGAAGCTTCTGTCGCCGGTTCGGCAATGGTGGGTGCTCGCAGTTGCCATAGCGGGGTGTGGTGCCGCTTCGCCATGAGCCAAATCGCCGCAGCTATCGCAAGCGCCGCCAAAATAAGCAGGGCCAGTGCACCCGCAGGCGACCACGGGGGTTGTTGGTCGCTGTCCTGGCCCGGCTTGCACTCATCCATGGGGACTCTCTGCCGAATTGGCAACGGCAGGAGTTGTTGATACTCGCATGTCAGTACGCTTTCGATCGTTTGAATGTGAGCGCATGCTACTGTTCTTTTGACTCTTGTACCAATATGTATCTTCTCCCAGGCTGTGAGGCCGTACAGGCGGCAATCTCTGTGCCTGCTCAGACTAGGCCAAGCCCTAACGCGGCACGTCAGAATTCGCCGCTCGACTGGGGTACAACAGGGTTACCGTTTTCTTCGAACTCAGTCATTCCCTGGAGTGCCTCCATGCCAGACTCCATCCAAGCCCCGTGCCCCTTATGCAACCTCCAGTGCACTGCCTACCTCGAAGACTATGGAAAGTGGATGCACTTTTCCTGCCGCTGTTGTCGCGAGTTGAAGGTGAACAAGATGGTGATCAGCAAGCTCCGCGCTGAATCCAATGACGTGCGCGAGCAGCTGTCGCAGCAGGCTCGCGCGCTGGGAGAGGGCGAATATCTCCACATCGCTGCAACGGATCAGGGCTCGTTGCTGCCCCGAGGGCAATCTGCCTGGACAGCTGAGGTGCGGACGCGGCCCGTGTGAGGCTATCGTCCTAGCGCGGGCGTTCCGTGCCACTATCACGCCATGATTCCTGCACCCCTCCTTCAGTTCACCGACGTTCGCACTCGCGTCTTCAACGGTAAGACGCTCATCGGCCTCAAGCACACGGCCAAGACTGCCTCAGGGCTTGATATTGCAACCACCTGGGTCGATATGCCTCCTGAAGATGTGGAGCGGCTGATCAAGACGCTGCAGGACACGCTAGCCGAGTTGGGCCACGAGTAGCCGGGCGCGCCGGCCTCATCCACAAGCCCCGCACGCCGGGGCTTTTTCACGCCCCCGGCTAGGGTTCGACCGCCATCGCACCTCTCCTTGAGAGTGGGGGGATGGCACAGAACCCATTCGCAAAGTTTCATCCCGAGGCAGACGCTGACGGGAGCCCCAACCCGTTTGCCCGCTTCCATGAGAAATCGCCACCGCGAAGCGGCTTCGAAGCAGTAAACGACACCGTCATCGAAGTCGCCAACGCGGCGGCCGGCGGCGTCTCTTCCGCTGCCAACTTCATCAAACCTGGAAACGCGGTCTCCGGCTGGATCGACAAGAACATTATCCAGGCCGGCGAAGCCAAGCAGAGCCCCGTCGTTCAGGCCGAAAAGCAACGCTTTAAGCAAGAGGTGGATGGCGCCGAGGGCGTGACGGATGAGCTTGGTGCGGTGGGCGGGTACATCGTCCGCAATCCTGTGCTCGCAGCAGCCCAGGCAGCTGGCTCGTTCGTGGGCCCGGGCGCGACGGTGAAGGGCGCTGGTGCTCTTGGGCGCGCGGCCGGCCTTGGAGCGAAGGGTGTCGAGCGCGCGGCTCAGGCTGGCGGTGTTGCGGCTGGCGCGGCGATGGCGGGCGGGGATGCAGCGGGCACAGCCTATGACCTCGCCAAGAATGGTGGCGCCACGGAGGATGAGGCTGTCTCTGCGGGGCGCGGCGCCAGTGTCATCCCGGCCATGGTGGGCGGGGTCAGCGGCGCGTTTGGCGCGGAGCGTCTCCTGGCCGGTGGCAGGGGGTTCGCGGGCGGCACTGTTGCACGCGCGGCGAAGACGGGGGCGAGCGAGGCGGCTCAGGAGGCTGTTGAGGAAGGCGTCACGCAGTACGAGGGTCAGCGGGCGGCCGTGCCATTCGATCCGACCATTGATCCATCCAAGGGCGTGGCTGCTGCTGCTGGCATAGGCGCAGCCCTGGGTGGCATTACTGGCGCCGGCACGTCGCTGCTGACTGGTCGGCACGGTGGTGCAGCGGAGGCCGAGGCAGGCCAGGCTGCCGCTGCTGCAGACCAGCTGCCAACGGGCGCCGAGCCTGCAGGCCTGCCAGACGTTGCAACCTACGGCGCCGCCATCGACCAGATGGTGCGGCCAGAGAGCCAGCAGCAATACCGGGATGCTCTGGCGCGGGCCCAGGACGAGTCCCTGACCCCCGAAGACCGGAAGGCCCCGGCGGATTCGCTGCACCAGGCGTTCAGCCCGGATCTGTTCCAGCAGGACAGCGAGAACCCACCCGCTGGCGAAACGCCTTCGGGCCTGTCGAAGGTGCGCGATGAATTTATGCGGCCACTGGCTGCCCAGCAAGAGCCGGTCATCGATGAAGGACGGCTGCGTGAGCAGGGCATCACGCCTGCGCCGCAACTCGATGCCGCGCGCATGGACGCTGCCGTCGGTGAACTGCGCCCGTCCGAGGCCATGGGCCTGGACCCTGCTGCTGGCTCCCTGTCTGCAGCTGCTGCCATTGCCGTGGACTCCGGCGCGGCGGCTCAGGCCCAGCAGGCCAGTGCCATGGCCCAGGCCGCGGAGGAAGCCGCACGCGCGCCAGCCAAGAAGAAGGCCTCCGAGCGCCAGGTCACTGCAGACCCTGCCACAGGCGAGATCCAGGGCGGGGCCCTGGCCACCTGGACGGATGAGGACCTGTCCAACGGATTCCGTTCTGCCCAGGCAAAGAACGTGCGTCTGCAACTGGCGCGCGAGCTGGCCCGGCGCCGCGCCGAGCGCGACCAACAGGCTGCTGCGCAAGCCCCTGCAACCACATCCACCACCCAGCAAGGAAGCATCGATGGCACACAAGCCGATCAAGCCCAGCCGCCGCGCGCGGAATCTTCGCCGGCAGCAGGAGCGCAGGGAGCGCCGGTTGCAGGTCCTGCAGCTGCGCAGGGGCTGAGCAATGGCACCACCTCGTCTCAGCACGATGGCGCGCAAGCAGCTGCAGCGCCAGGCCCGCAGGCTCAAGCGCCAGTCCAAACAGCAGCCCAGCGCATCGATGCCGGCCGCGCGGCGTGGGCCAGCATGCCCGTCTCAGAACGCAAGGCCCTGGCAGGAAAGCTTGAGGGCCTGAAGCCGGTCATCCGCAAGGCCCTGCCTGGCGCCACATGGGAACGGCTGAATGCGGACCTGCAACGCAAGATCGCGGACGCCATTGCGCCGCAAGGAGCAACCGATGATTCACCCGCACCTGCAGTACGGCTGGCAGATGAACACCCAGCAGGCCCTGCGGCTGCTGCGGCGACTGGGGGCGGTCAGCCGACAGGACGCGTGCCAGATGCGCAGCCTGCTGGGCCGCGAGGTGGCAGTGCCGGACAGCCTGCTGCCAGCGTGCAACCTGCTGTACCTGGCAAAAGTGGCGCCAGCGAACAGGCTGCCGCTGTAGCGCCTGCTGCTGCACCAGCGCCCACGGCGGGCCAGCAGCAGGCTGTTGCCATCGCCCAGCAGGGCAACGAGGCGCGGCGCGCGCAGCTGCTGGCCGCCAGCGAGCGCTGGACCAGCATGCCGGCGGCCGAGCGCCAATCCCTTATCAAAGCGGCGAAGCGGCTCCCCGTCACCGTGCGTGCGGGTGCACATGAAAAGGCCTGGGCTGACCTGGCACCCAAGGTGCGCGAGAAGCTGGCGGCCGCCATGCCCGATGCTGCTGCAGCACCTGCAGCACCTGCAGCACCTGCAGCACCTGCTCCGCAGGACCAGGCGGCCTCTGTGTCAGCCGCTGCCACCGACGAATTCCCCCAGCGGGAGGCAGCCGCCAGCTACTCTGGCATTTCGCATCAGGGCACCACCCGAGCGAATAGCGACCGAGCGGCCTTCGAGACCTTCCTGACCGGCCAGCGCGACGATGGCATGTCCGTGGCCAAGACCGAAGCCCAGCGGGCGGCTGTGGAATCCGAAATGCAGCAGCTGCGACAGGAGTATTTGCAGCAGTACCGCATGCTGATGGGCGTGCGCGCCGGAACGTACAGCGGCTTCGTGGCAGGCCGCAGCGGCCTGAACTCCAAACAGGCGGGCAACCGGAACAGCGGACTGGATCGGGCCATGGAACGCTTTGCGGCCTGGGTGTCTGCAGCAGCTGGCCGATCCCGCGAGGCGGCTCTGGCCGCCCGCACGCCCGCTGAAGTACAGGCTGCGCGGGAGGCAGCCACCACGGCCCGCCAGGAAAAGGACGCTGCACGGCTTGCGAAGGACTTGGCGCTGGTGGGCCGGGTTCTGGATTGGAAGAAGGGCGACCGTTCGGAATTTGCCAAAGGTACGACCTTGATAGGCGTGAACAAGGACCGTGCGGGATACCCCAACAGCGTGCTGCTGGAGCCCACAGATGGCGCGCCCCTGGTGGACAACAAGTTCGACTTGGCCGGGTTGCTTCGCCGCAAAGGTGAAAGCGTGCCCGAATCGCGCCAGCGCGTGCGTGACCTGGTGGACCAGGTGCGTGCCGAGCGTGGACTGAACGGCAGCGAGACTGCTGAAGTCACGCCCAAGCGGCCTCGCGGCGTCCTGGCCAAGAAGGCCGCGGCCGAGGAGGTTGCCCGCGCCGACTACTTCACCCCGGGCAACATCGTGAAGGGCTACGGGGACAGCTATGTCCGTGTGGTCTCGTACACGCCGGCCAACGCCGATGGCGTGTGGAGCGTGACGGTGCGCCAGGTGGAGAAGCAGGGATCTGGTTGGGAAGATGTGCCGGGCGTGCGCGAGCGCACCCATGCCACGCCGCCGAGTGCCCGCGAATTGAAGGCCGGCCCGGTGGAGCGCACCGAGGATCTGCCATTCCGGCGCGGCGAAGCCGATGGCCAGGGCCTGACCGATGATCAGATGGCGAATCTGCTGCGCATCATGCGGCCGGAGCCGGCGGCGCTTTCCGATGCTGCGCGCGCCCAGGCTGTGGGTCAGGTGCGCGAGACTGTGGATGCCATCCGCAAGGGTTGGAGCAATGGGCCCGAGGTGGTGGTGGCCTTCGACATGAACGACCCGGCCGTGCCAGAGGCAGCGTGGCGTGCGGATTTGCGCCAGCGCAGTGGCGGCGCCACGGGCGCGCCCGAGGGCTTCTACTGGCGCGGCAAGGCCTACCTGCTGGCCAGCAAGCTCAACACGCCCGCCGACGCAGCCCGCGTGCTGCACCACGAGGTGCTGGGCCACCATGGCCTGCGCGGCATGTTTGGACGCGATCTGGACGACATCCTCAACCAGGTGGCCACCATGCGCCAGGTCGAGGTGGCGGCCAAGATCAAGGAATACGGCCTGCCGGGCGTCACGGACCTGAGCCGGCGCCACGCGGCCGAGGAGGTGCTTGCCGAGATGGCTGAGAAGACGCCGCAGCTGCATTTCGTGCGCCGCGCCGTGGCCGCCATCCGCAATTGGCTGCGGGCCAACGTGCCTGGGTTCAGGGGGCTGAAGCTCTCGGACGCCGACATCATCCAGGGCTACATCCTCCCAGCACGCGATTTTGTGGAGCGCGGGCAGCGTGCCGCTACCGACCGCATCGAGCCTGTGTTCAGCCGTTCGGGCACGGCGGCCGCCACGCCCGACGCCATCATCGGCAGCACACTGGGCAGCGCATCCAAGCATCCCGACTACGCTGCGGCCAAGGCCGGGGATGTTGCGGCGGCCACGCGGCTGGCCGTGGACCTCGTGACGCCTGAGATGGTGGCGAAGGTGGCAGCTGTGTTGGGTGGTGCGCGGCCGCGTGTGCTGCCGGTGGCCGCCGAAGAGTCCAGCGGTCGCAACAAGATCCCGCGCGCCGTGGCCGAAGTCCTGGCGGCACGCCTGGGCCTCGAAACTGCGACGGGCATCGTGCAGGCGAATCGCGCGCGGCGCACCGGCCTGGATGGACTGGACCGCATCTTTGCACCTGTCGATTTCGCGGGCACCGTAGCGCCGGGCGACTACCTGCTGGTGGACGACACTCTTACCCAGGGCGGCACGTTCGCTGCGCTGGCCAGCCACATCCGTGAGGGCGGGGGCAACGTGGTGGGCGTGGTCGCGTTGACCGGCAAGCAGTACAGTGCAAAAATTCAGCCATCTCCCGAAACTCTGACCTCTCTCCGGCAAAAACATGGTGACCTCGAAGACCAATTCCGTGCAGCCACAGGCTACGGCTTCGACGCGCTCACCGAGTCTGAGGCCCGATACCTCTCGCGATTCGAGCCGGCTCAGCGACTCCGAGATCGAATCGCTGAAGAAGGACGACGCGCAGGCGAGCGCGCAGATCAAGGCAATCCTCGCCAAGGCGATGCAGGCGACGAACTGAGCTTCAGCCGCTCGCGGCTTTCGGAGCTCAAGGACAGCGCTCTGGACCAGCTCCAGAAGACGATGTCCCACCCGGGCAAGGTCTCTGTCTGGGACAAGACCATCGGCACCATGCGCCACTTGGCCGAACGCGCGCCAGCCTTCAAGCCGGTCTACGAGACCGCCCAGCGCAACATCGATGACGTGTCCATGCTGGCCAACGATGCGGCCGACCGGGCGCCGCGCCTGCTGCCGCGTGTGGACACCATCAGCGACCTGGTGGGCAAGAACCGCAAGACGCCTGTTTCCGCCGCCGACAACAAGGCCGTAGCCAAGCCGCTTTTCGAGGGCACACTGCTGTGGGGCCGGGACGTGGACGGCAAGGCCGTGCTCGTGGACGAACTGGCCAAGAAATACGGCAACCTGCCCGCCGACGACAAGGCCCAGCTGCTGCTGCGCGCCGGACGCCTGGACGACCGCATGCTGCGCGCTTGGCGCGGTCTGCCGCTGGCCCAGTACGAAGCACTGGTGAATTCGCGCTTCGAGAGCAAGATGCTCAAGGCAGGCGCGGTCTGGACGGATGCCGAGCTGCAGACGATGTTCGGCGCCACGCCCAACCAGATTGCCCTGTACCGCGAAGCGCGCGCGGCCATCGACCGATCCATCGACATGACGGCCCGCGCGGACATGATGCGCGCGCTGGGCGACGAGTACGCCGGGCTGCGTGACCTGGTGCTGGACGCGCCCAAGCTGTCCGACGCCCTGGAGCTGCTGACCACCACGCTGCAGGAGGATGCCAAGGCCAAGCCTGACATGGCCGAACGGCTGCTGCAGCTGAACAACATGGTGGTGGATCGGGCGGCCACGGCCAAGGATCTGCAGGACGGCGGGTATGCGCCGCTGTCGCGCTTCGGCCGTTACACGCTGGACGTGGTTGACCAGGATGGCAACCGCCAGTACTTCGGCATGTACGAGTCAATGAAGGACGCCAACCTGGCCAAGATCCAGATGGCCCAGGCCTTCCCTGGCGCAGTGATCACGCAGGGCACCATGAGCCAGCAGTCCTTCAAGCTGTTCGCGGGCATCACGCCCGAGACACTGGAGATCTTCAAGGACATGGTGGTGGGCAAGGAAGCCGACGCGGCCACGCGCAAGGTGTTCGATGAATACCTGAAGCTGACAAAGAACAACCACAGTGCCTTGAAGCGCCTGATCCAGCGCAAGGGCATCGAGGGCTACAGCCAGGACGTGGGCCGCGTGGTGGCCAACTTCATCTACAGCAATGCGCGCCAGGGCGCGGCGGGCCTGAACGCCGGCACCATGGATCGCGCGATCAACGACATCCCGAAGGAGCAGGGCGAACTGAAGGACCTGGCCATGGGCCTGCGCAGCTACATCCGCGATCCCCAGGAAGAGGGCCAGGCCGTGCGCGGCATGCTGTTCGCCCAGTACCTGGGCGGCTCACTGGCCTCGGCCGCCGTGAACATGACCCAGCCCTTTGCAGTGACGCTACCCTGGCTCAGCCAGTTCGGCGGCATCCGTGCGGCCAGCGGCCAGATGGCCCGGGCCTTGAAGGATATGGGCACGCGCGGCATGAAGTACGAGACCGATCTAGCTCACGCGCTGAAGTCTGCCGAGGACGATGGCGTGGTCTCGCCTCAGGAAGTGCACCAGCTCATGGCCCAGGCCCGGGGCGCGGGCGGCCTGCGCTCGGGCGACGGCACCAAGTCCGGCGATGCGCGCGCGGCGGCCGGCAATGCCTGGGAGCGCGCCAAGGTGGCCTGGGGCCAGCCCTTCGCCCTGGCCGAGCAGTTCAACCGCCGCTCCACCTTCATCGCAGCCTTCCGCATCGCCAAGGCCCAGGGCATGGATGATCCGGGCGCCTTCGCGCGCAAGGCCGTGCTGGAGACGCAGTTCGTCTATTCCAAGGCCAACAAGCCCCAGTGGGCACGCGGCGCCGTGGGCGGAACCCTCTTCACCTTCAAGACCTATTCCGTCAGCTACCTGGAACTGATGCAGCGGATGTGGAAGCAGGGCGGCCCGGAAGGCAAACGCGCCGTGGGCTGGGCCCTGGCCATGCTGCTGCTGATGGGCGGCGCCGGCGGCGTGCCCTTCATGGAGGACGCCGAGGACCTGATCGACGGCGTGGGCCAGATGATGGGCTACAACCTCAGTTCCAAGCAGTGGCGCAAAGAGGCGCTGGCGGGCATCGTTGGCAAGGAGCTGGCCGAGTTCATGGAGCAGGGCGTCTCGGGCCTGCCAGGTGCTCCCATCGACGTTTCCGGGCGCCTGGGCATGGGCAACCTGTTGCCCGGCACCGGCCTGCTGCTGACAAAGCAAAGCCGCGAGCGGGATCTGCTGGAGGTGGTGGGGCCCGCGGGCGATTTGGTGATGCGGGGCTTCAAGGCTGGCGGCAAGGCGCTCACGGGCGATTTTGGCGGCGCTGCGCTGGAGGTGTCGCCCACGGCCGTGCGCAATGCTGCCAAGGGACTGGATATGGCGGCCAGCGGCATGTACAAGGACACCAAGGGCTACAAGGTGATTGACACCACGCTGGCCGAGGCGGTGGCCAAGGCAGTCGGCTTCCAACCCAAGAGCGTTGCTGAGATCCAGGAAGCCAACAGCTTTATGCAGCGGGCCAAGAGCTTCTACAGCCTGACCAGCAGCGAGATCAAGGCGCAGTGGGCGGATGCGCTGTTCCGTAAGGACGAAGGCGCCCTGGCGCGCGTGCGCGAGCGGTTGGCGGCCTGGAATCAGAACAACCCGGAGCAGCCTATCGTCGTGAAGATGCCGGACGTGTGGAAGAAGGTGCGCGAGATGGGTAAGGATCGCATTGACCGAATCGCGGATAACTCTCCTAAGGCGCTGCGGCAGCAAATGCGGGAGATGGCTGCGGAAGCGAGGTGATCCACCGGCAACCTTGCCGCCGGAACTGCCAGATGAAGCCCACGGCGCCGAGCCCGATGATGACCAGCCAGTAGGTCTCGATCATTGAGCGGCGCAGTGTGCATTTGAAATCAGCGGCGAGATAAAGCGCGAATTTTTAATTTTTTCGCATTTTATATACCTGATCAAATTGGTATGCGCCGCATCTACCACTTGCAGGTGGATTGCCAGTTCCATTTCCTGGTATCCACTTCCAGCCATATAGATTTGCAGTAGAGCAGGTCAATATTTCGGTGCCCGTTCTTTGGTTGCGGACATCTCTCATGAAGTATGTGGTGCCAAACTGGTAGTCAGAGCATCGTCCTAATTGTGCCGTTCTGTAAACAGTAATTCCATTCGGTTGATTGGTGTGGCAGCTTTCAAAGAGTGTCCCTCCATCATATACTTGGAATTCTCTCCAAGCTACCCAAGAGGGTGAGCTTGTGGTTTGCAGAATGATCACTCGAACAGGGATTTCCAAAAGATTGTTAAATTCAATCCATTGGTTATCACTTGTTTGTCCAGCTACTTCGCCGAAGTCAAACCATTGACCTGCATCATTCCTGCCCCAAATGTGATGCACGGTGTTGCCTGACGGATTTTGCGCAGGGAGCATTCTCAGAATAGAGAACATTCTCTCGGAGCCGAGGTCAATGTCTATCCATTGAGTAGCCCCCCCACCCGCGTTCCAGATGGTATTTGGATTGCCATCCGCAGCTTTGGCCATGTCGGCAACGTTGCCAGATGCGTTTGTGATCGTGATAGGTAGCAGCACGCCGCCGCTTTGTGCGGATGCTCCTGCCGAGAACATTGCGGCAGCCGCACCAATTGACGCCGCCACCATCTTGAATGATTTCATTTGAAACTACTCCTCCAGTCTGTGAAGCTATGCATGCTACTGGAGTTTTTTAGGTAATTTTTAATAGGCTGGCAATTGATGGTGCCGTCCAATAGTTTTAAATTCGTTATTTGGCTAACTATTACTTTGCTAACGATTGAGATTGCGTTGATGTAATTGGTCGCCCACTTCTGTGGAGCGCGTGCCCCGTCCAGGGTTCGCCATCAAGGCCGGCCACAGGAACACTCCATGGTGTCCAAACCATTGCAGCGCCTCGGGCGCGAGCCGGAGCACACACCATGGCAAACACTCTCTACGTCAAGGGGCGCGAGCGCATCCTGCAGGGCCAGATCAACTTTGTGAGCGACACCATCAAGGCGGTGCTGCTCAAGAACTCCTATGCGCCCATCGTGGCCACCGATGAGTTCCTGGCGGGCATTGCTGCACACCGTCTGGGCGCGGACCAGACGCTGGCCGGCAAGACTGTTGCCGGCGGCGCCTTCGATGCGGACGACATCGTGTTCCCCTCGGTGGCTGCGGGCGACACGACCCTGGGCGTGGCCCTGTACAAGGACACGGGCAGCGCCGCCACGTCGCCGCTGCTCGCCATCATCGACCAGATCACCGGCTTCCCGCTGGCCACCAACGGCGGCAATATCGGCGTGAACTGGGACAACGGCGTCAACAAGATCTTCTCCTTGTGAGCCGCGCATGCCAGGGGATTCCGCATTCGCCTCTGTTTCGTTGCTGCTGCACGCCGATGGCGCCAACGGCAGTACGACCCTGACGGATCAATCCATCAACGCCCTGGTGCCGAGTGCACTGGGCGGCGCTCAGCTGAGCACGGCGCAAAAGCGCTACGGGACTGCATCGCTGTTGAGCGGGCAGAGTGCTGGAGCGTTCGCGCGGTATGCCAGCAATCCAGCGTTCGGCTTTGGCACTGCCGATCTGACCCTGGAGTCATCGGTTTTCATTACCGCAGGAACCGGAACGGACCGGAACCTGTTGGACTTCCGCGACGCCAACGGAAGTGACACCATGGTGCTCTTCATCAATAGCGCAAACCACCTGTGTATCTGGACGGGAGCGCTGAGCGGAGATGTGGGCCCGGCGCTTGCGTTGAATACTTGGTACGACTTGGCCTTGACGCGGGCATCTGGCGTATTTCGCGCATTCGTTGACGGCGTGCAAGTTTGGTCTGCAAGCCCTGCAGTGGACTTCGGCGCCAGTCGTCCGCTGGGGGTTGGCGCCGCTGTTTTTTCAGGAAGTGTAGGCACGGGCCTATTGCCCGCCCACATCGACGAAGTGCGCATCACCAAGGGCCTTGCGCGCTACACCAGCAACTACACACCTGCAGGGCCGTTTCCGAACGGTGCCTACGCCATTTCCGGGACAGTGCGTGATGACGCGGATATGCCTGCCAGCCGCACGGTGCGTGCCTACTACCGTGCCACTGGAGCCTTGGCGGGTAGTGCTGTCAGCGACGCTGCGACAGGCGCCTACGAGCTGGGCACGTTGACTGCCGACGAGTGCAGTGTGCTGTTTCTTGATGATGCAGCGGGCGCTGTCTACAACGACCGCGTGCTGCGCGTGACGCCGGGCTGAGACAGGCCATGGCATACACGCCGCCACCGTACAACGCTGCTGACGCGAGTTGGGCGGGCAGTGCCCCTTACACGCCGCCGGCAGCCAATGCTGCGGATATCTCCTTCGTTGAAGAAGTCGGCCGTGCCTCGGGCTTTGTTGCCACAAAGTTCGGCTCCGTGGTGTCGACTGCATGGAATGCCGTTCAGCCATACAGCGTAACCACGGCCTTTGGCACGGCCGATGCGGTGCGAAGCTACACGCCGCTCGGCTTTGTGGCCACGAAGTTCGGCGAGGCCTCGGGCCGGTTTGACCAACGCGGTGAGGCCGCCGGTGTGCAGGCCACGGTGTTCGGAGCGGCCTGGGGCATGTTCAACCAGGTGGGGCAGGCTGCCGGCTGGCGCGCCAGTCAGCTCGGGCGGCCGGTGCTGTATCCGATGTTTGCCGACAGCCTGGGCCGCGTCACGCAGTTCGGCACGCCGGACGCTGGCCAGTTCTGGCGTGCTGCCTACTACACGCCCACCACGCGTTTCGGCATCCCAAGCACGCCTACCGACCGGACGCTGCAGGCCCATGGCGCGGCCCGGACGGTGTTTGGGCGGCCGGTGGCCATCGCTGGCACGCCGGCGCCATCCCGTACGGGCACGGCGCGGGGCTGGCAGGCGAGCCGGTTCGGCCAGGCGCGGGCGGTACCCGACCAGGTGGGGCAGGCGACGGCCTGGCATGCCCCCATGTTTGGCCTGCCGGTCAGCACGGTGCAGGGCCAGGCCCTGGGCTGGGTGGCCACAGCGTGGGGCAGGCCCTCTACAGCAATGCTCGGCACGGCCACGGGCTGGCGCGCGACTCAGGCCGGCCAGCACGCGGCCACCGGCTGGCATCTGGTGAGGCCCTACCGCCCCCGCACAGCGTTTGGCCGACCCGTCGGCGTCGATCCCTGGGGGCACCGGCAGCTGGCCAGCGCGCCACGTAGCCGCTTCGGCCGCCCGCGGGCTTGGACGGCGTTCGGGCACCAGGCCGCAGGCGGCAGCGTCGTCACCTTCGGCGTGTCACAGCTGGTGCAGGGCCACCTGGTCGTGTCTGCTGGCCGGCGCACGCATTTCGGCATGCCGACCCTTCAGAGAGACAACCAATGCTGACGTTCCAGAAATTCTCCGGCATCAACAACGTGCTGCCGCCCCACCGCCTGGGCGAGTCCGAGCTGGCCCGGGCCGTCAACTGCGACATCGGACTGAGCGGTGAGTTGCGCCGGCGAGCGGGCTTCACGCAGCTGGATGCCACCTGCCACAAGAACCTGCATGAGCGCCCCGACGGCGTGCTGCTGGCCACGCACGAGGGCAATGCCCTGGTGGCGCGGGCGGCCGGTGGCGCTGAGACCACCGTGCACCCGCTGCTGGGCCCCGAGCGGGTCTGGTACTGCGATCTGCCCGACGGGCGCACGCTGTTCAGCAATGGCGCCATCGCCGGAGCCACGCGCGGTGGAGCGGGCCAGGGCTGGGGCGTGCCGCTGCCCGATGCCGTGGGGACGGCCCAGGGCGTGCCCGGCAGCCTGCACCCCGGCCGCTACCGCTGGGCGCTGACGCATGTGCGGTTGGCTGATGGGCTGGAGGGCGGCGCCGTGGTGAGCGAGCCGGTGGATCTTCCCGACGGTGGCTTGGTGCTGATGGACCTGCCGGTCCTGGCCGGGCATGGGCTGCGCGTGTACCTGTCCAGCCGCGACGGCGAGGCCTTCTACCTGGCCGGTGATGCCGTGGGCAGCATGTTCTCATTCACCGGCGCCAATGCGGCTCTGGCCCTGCCATGCGCCACGCTGGACTGCGCGCCGCTGCCTGCCGGCATCCTGCCTGCGTTCTGGCGCGGTCGCGTGCTGGTGGCCCGGGGCGATGTGCTATACGCCTCGCAGCCGCACCGCTGGGAGCTGGGTATTCCTGCGCGCGACTTCAAGCGTTTCTCGGCCCCGATCACGCTGGTGCAGCCGGCAAACAACGGCATCTGGGTGGGCACGCAGCAGGAGCTGGCCTTTCTGGCGGGCACGGCCTTTGACGCGCTGGCCTACCAGCAGGCCGTACCCGCCCGCGTGGTGCTGGGGTCGGGCGTCGCAACACCGGCCGGCATGGTGCGCGCGGGCGAAGACATCCTCGACGCTGCAATGCTGTGCATCGCCGACGGCGTGATCGTGGCCGGCACGCACCAGGGCGGCGCCGTGCGGCTGACCGAGTCGCGCTACGCCACTGCAGCTGTGGAGGTGTCGGCCACACTGCGCATGGTCGACCGCGTGCCGCAGTACCTGGCCGTGCCGCAGGCATAGGGACAAGGCATGCAGGACCCCTTTGCCTTCATCGATGGCCGCCACCGCCACCCCACGGCGCTGACGGTCTACGGCGACGGGCTGCCGCCGGGCACGGCCCGGCTGATGGCAGATGCCTATCGGCTGTTCTGCCTGCGCGCGACGACGACCATCGTGGACCACATTGACGAGGCCCTGGTGCTGGGCGATGGCAGCAAGATGCGCGTGGTGCGCAACGGGCCAGACGATCGGATCTACATCGAGCCCGCCGAGGAAGAGGGTGGGGGCATCCGGATACCGCACGGGTTCATGGTCGAGTCGCCCTGGTCCACGCCCTTGATCTATCGGCGCGAAACGGTCGAGGGTGGCACGCAATGGGTCGTCGATGACGCCGCCGTGCCCCAGGCAGAAAACGGCATCGTGCAGGACAACCAGGCGGTGATTGAGCTTGAAGACGAGGCCGTCGTGTTGCCCATGGTGCCGTCAGGCCGCGAGTTCTGGGACTGGTTCGTGCATGACAGTCCGGTAGTGGGCGACGCCACGCGGGCACTGGCGATCAACCTGTCCTACCCAGACGAGGCGGGAGGCAACGCGGCCCATGTGCCACACCCTTGCCATGTTGCGCTGGGGAGCCAGGTGGTCGATGAGGACGGCCAGGTGCTCTACACCGTGGAGCCTGTGCTCGACAACCAGGGCCAGAGCATCGGAGAGATGCTCCCGCACGCCTCTGATGCGCGGGGGGTGTTGCTGGCGACGAACCTCTATGACAAGCATCTGGTATCGCAGACGTTTGACATCTATGAAGTGACCATGATGGCGGAGCATGTTGAGCGGATTAAAGCCGAGCAATATGCGCGCAAAGCCCGAACTCAAAGGCGCTTCAATCCAGCCATCAACCCTGGTGCAGTGGATGTTGTCAATGAAATAAAAAATACGCTGGACCGCGACGCAGACGCGACAGTTTTTGTGCAGCAGGCCGATTTTGTCAGCGAATCTTCAGGGGTTCCTGGGGTTTATCAAAAACTTGAAGGATCTACTTCGCTGCAGTTGGTGGATCAGTATGGATACGACAACGCTCCAAAGAATGGCTTTGGACGCTGGAATATTTCATGGGTGGATATTGGAGTCGAGCCAGAAAAAGGGGAGGCTGCACGAATGGTGCGAATCCTCCAAGTTAAAGGTTCGCCCATTGTGTACCCGGATCTATTTGCACTTCCAGAGCAGGGAGTAGGCTATGCAAAATTGATTTTGGATAGCTCATATCCTTACCAATATATGTGGGCGGCGGGAGATCTGCTTTGTGTGGCTAAGAATTATCAGAGCAATGCCAATCTCTGGCGATATGGCGTTGTCAGCAATCAGTTGAAAGTGCGTGCGATCGAACGCAAGCAAAACGTGTCGAATTCTGCGGCCTCCATAGACTTGGGTTGGTATGCCGTGCCGATCCTTGCCGGAGCGGTGAGCGCCGAAATGGGTGGGCGTATCGAGTATGTGAGCAAAAATATTGACGCCACCGGATGGTCGGTGCTTTCGGATAACCAAGATTACTACTTTTCATATGCATCATACCCGGGGCGCGGCTATGAACTGCCTTGGTATGAGTTTCCAGATTTCCCCGTCGGTGGGACCGTTGCGCAATATCTGGATGCCTTCAATGCGGCGGCCAGTGCAAACGCGTACCCAGAGTTGGTTCAGATCTACAACAGAATCTTGGCCGAGACCGGAGAGAAGGTTTCCGTCGAGGAGCTCATGCGCAATGACATCAGCTACCAGTACACGACTCGCTATGTGATTGAGCATGACTACCGAGCCCAGTTCATGGCGGCAATCTGCGTGAGCGTTGAGCAGCAGGACAACCGTTGGGTGCAGAACGAGGATGCTGTGCGAGGGCAGATGAGGCCAGTGGGCGAGCCGTCCTATTCAGTGCGTGTCTTTTTTGAGTGGCGCTGGCGTGATGCCGTCGGTGAAAAGCAGTTGGCATCTGCGGCATTCAAGCGCTACCCCTACGAGTGCCCGATGCAGCGCATTACCAATCCTTTCACATGGCCGGCAGCAGACCCCAACAAGGACATCAATTGCCTCTTGCCGCCGCAACTCGGAGTCACGCACGAGCTGCTGGACCAACTCACCAATCTGTCGCGCCATCAGGGCGTTTCACCCTATCTGGCGGCCCAGGATGCCGGATTCCCGGCGCAGATGGACAGCGAGACTGGCATCGAGTGGTCCGAGATGGAAAACGGCCAGGAGTATCCGCACAACCGCATGGCCACCGGCATGCTTTATGCGCGCACGCTGCGGCTGGCGGATTTCGACAGCGCCTTCAAGCTGCTCAAGCAACTGAAGATCGACTGCCGAGAGGGCGATCGCCAGATCGTTGAGCCGGGACAGGAAGAGCTGTATCCGCGCTGGTTTTACTGCCCCGAGCTTGGCGAGGCGGTCGAAAAAGGCGTCTTCCACATTGAGCTGCGGGATGGCCAGCTTGTGACCTGGTCGGACGCGATACCGACCAAAGACGAAGACACGGTGCGGCCCTCGCCTGAGGATCGCGAAATCACGCTCAGGAGGGTCTGATGAACACCATTTGCATGAACACCATGACGGGCGCCGTGACCGAGTACGACGGCTTTGCGTTCCAGAGCATCACGCCGCGCTACGCCGGCAGCGTCAACGGCCTGTTCGGCCTGGGCGGCGACAGCGATGCTGGCCAGCCCATTCAGGCAGAGGTGCTGACTGGCCGGATGCTGTGGGGCGATGCACGCAAGAAGTTCGCGCCCACGGTGTGGTTCTCGATGCTGGGCACGGGTGCTGGTGCTGGTGCCGGTGTGGAGGAGGGCGAGCTGCTGGTCCAGGGCCAGAGCGGCTCCTGGGTCTACCGCTTTGCCGTGCGGCCGGCGGGAGAGTCGCGGGCCCAGCCCGGTCGCGGCATCCGCGAGAACTACCTGGCCTTTGGCTACCGGAACGTCGATGGCGTGGATTTCCAGATTGATTTGATCGAAGTGGGCGATGTGTCGTCCAAGAGGAGAGTGTGATGGCAAGCCCCGCAGAAGTAGTCGCGCAGCAGTTTTCCATGGCCAACGCCTATGCGAGCGAGACCCGCACGCAGGCCGATGCCTTCTTGGCCCAACTGGGCAGTTCGTTGTACACGCCTCCCGCGCTTGCCGTGAGTTGGCAGGCTGTGGAGGCGCCGCCGGCCTTGATCCCGCCGGCGCGGCCGCCCGCGCTGGACGACATCCTGGGCTACGACATCGACGAGACGGTGCTGGGGGACAAGCCGGCCCCGTTCACGGCTGTGCCACCCACGGTTGATATCGACACGGACTTCGAGCCCGCGCCACTCATCGGAGATGCGCCCACGCTGACCTTCGGCGTTGTGCCAACGATTCCGGCTGTCGCTGATGTCGATGTGCCAGATGCTCCAACCGTGAGCATGCCCGCGCTGCCCACCATGCTGGGCCTGAACACGCCGACATTCGCCGGCGTGGATCTGCATGAGGACTTCCTCGAGAAGCTGGAGAACGTGCCTACGCTGGACCTGGTGGCGCCTACACCCTACAGCTACACGCCGGGGCCGAAGTACGCCAGCGCGCTGATGACGGCGCTGCAGGACTCGCTGCGCGCGCGCTTGGCCGGCGGCACGGGCCTGGCGCCGGCGGTGGAGCAGGCAATATGGGACCGGGCCCGCGACCGGGAGACCGGCACGGCCCAGGCCGCGATCGACGATGTGATGCGCCAGTCCGAGGCCCTGGGCTTCGGCTTCCCGGCCGGTGCCACGCACGCGGCGCTGCTACAGGTGCGCCGGGACTACCACAGCACCCTGTCGGGCCTGTCGCGCGACGTGGCCATCAAGCAGGCGGAGCTGGAGCAGGCCAATCTGAAGGACACCGTGGACCAGGCCCTGCGACTGGAAGGCATGCTGATCGACGAGGCGCTGAAGCTGGAGCAGATCAGCTTTGAAGCCTCCAAGGTCTATGCCGAGAACGCCATCGCCATCTACAACGCCCAGGTCGGCCACTTCCAGGCGCTGATGCAGCGCTTCCAGACACTGGCCTCGGTCTACCGCACCATCATCGATGCCGAGCTGTCGAAGGTCGAAGTGTTCAAGGGACTGCTGCAGGCCGAGCAAACGAAGGCAGACCTGAACCGCGCGCTGGTAGAGCAGTACCGTGCTGAGGTGGAAGGGCGCATGGCCGTGGTGCGGCTGTACGAGGCCCAGCTGGGCGGCCTGAACACGCGCATGCAACTGGAGCGCACCCGCATCGAGGCTGCGGCCGAGTCGATCCGCGGCTACGTGGCCAGCGTGAACGCCGAGACGCAAAAGCTCGAAGCCTGGAAGTCGGAGGCCAGCGCCAATGTCGAGATCTACCGGGCCAAGTCCGCCGCCTTCGGCACCGTGGTTTCCGCTCAGGGCGCAAGCGCTCAGGCCAAGCTGGGCATCTTCGAGGCCCTGGTGCGCGCCAAGTCCGAGGAGTGGCGCGGGTACTCTGCGCGTGTTGATGCCGAACGGGCGCGCATGCAGGCGCTGTCGGGCAAGGCCGCCGTCGTGTCCGACGTCTACCGCGCCGATGTGGCGCGCTACGAGGCCGATGCCGGCATTGCAGCCAAACGCTGGGAGACTCAGATCAAGCAGTACGAGGCTCAGCAGAACTACACCATCAGCGCCTGGAAGATCAACACCGACACCGTCAACGCGATGAACCAGGCCCGGCTGGACGCCGCAAAGACCGGCGCGCAGGTCTATGCACAGATGTTCAGCAGTGCGCTGAGCCGCATCAGCACGCAGGCTCAGGTCAGCTCGGATGGCCGCACCAGCGTGTCGTACAACTACAGCAATAAGACAACATCCCCTGCACCGACCATAACTTTGGCTTGATTCAATAGCTGTTTCGATTCACGATATTTTCTCAAAGAATCTTGACAGCTACCTGTTCGTGAAATCTATTGAAGCAGAGATATTTATAACTCAATCCTTGTTCAGAAATGAACTCCTGGAAAGCTTTGTATTCGCCATGCTCCCATTCTGGATAGTTAAAATACTCATCAAATACAATCACGCACCCTGATTTTATTCTGTCTGATAGCTCTGTAAGCACATATTTTGTCGAAGAATAAAGATCGCAGTCTATATGTAGCAATGCGATATCCTGACCATGTGTTTTCAAAAATTCTGGCAGAGCTTCATGGAACCATCCTTTCCACAGTCGCACATTGTGACCAACCTTTGGTAGCCCGTTAACGGCGAAATGCCCTTTTTTGAAGCCATCCCTCCATCTTTCTGGAAGTCCTTCAAACGAGTCAAAACCGTGAATTTGACCATTTACATATTTAGCGATGTGATTTATTGTTCTGCCCGAAAATACACCAAACTCAAGGACTAATTTATCGTTTAAAATTTCTGCAGAATGTATGGCTTTGGTTAGTACGTCAATCTCACTCGTTTCAGAATCCACCCCGCGCAAGTTGGACAAGACATATTCCGCCGTACTTAGAGTTGCCAAGTGCTGCAAGGCGCTCGATATATCTTGATTTCCTGGCATTGGACTTTTGCGTATCTCATGACGAATGAGAAGGCGTAAAGGCGAGCTGATTGCCAAAGCTGCTTGCTTAATGATGTGCATGTGACCTCTCTGCTTAAGGGGGCAATCATGCCTCAAGACATTGTTTTCACGCCAGCGCCCCCGTGTAGGGTTCGCCAGCGCGGCCCGGCCCCGGAATCATCGGGGCTATGAAAACTGAAACCCTCGACACGCTCGCAACGGCAGGCAGTCGCACCACCGGCGGCGGGGCTGTCGTCGGCTTTCTCGGCTGGCTCGCCTCTTCCCAGGCTATCGGCTTGCTGGGCATCTGCATTGCGCTTCTGGGCACCTTGGTGAACTGGTACTACAGGCGGGAGGCCAGCAGGCGTGCCACAGCCAGCCGACAAGAGGAAGCTGCCGAGCATGCGCTTCGCATGGAGCTGATGCGCAAGACCGGCATCCCGCTCCGGCCAGTGCATGACGAGCCCGATACATCTCCAACCGACATGGGGGTGTTGTGAGCAAGGCCCCGCGCACCGCCGTCGCCGCGCTCACCATCTCGGCCGCCGGCCTGCTGGCCACGCTGGGCGTTGAGGGCTTCCGGCCTGACCCGCACATCCCGACGCAGGGCGACCGGCCGACCATAGGCCACGGCTCCACGGTCTACGAGGACGGCACGCCCGTGCAGCTGTCCGACCCGCCGATCAGCCGCGAGCGTGCGCTGCAGCTGGTGCGCAGCCACACATCCAAGGACGAGGCCATGTTCCGAGACAGCCTGCCGGGCGTGGCCCTGTACCAAGCGGAATACGACCTCTATCTGGACTTCACCTACCAGTACGGCATCGGCGCCTGGCGCACCAGCCCCATGCGCACGCGGCTGCTCGCCGGGCAGTTCGCACCCGCCTGCCAGGCCCTGCTGGGCTATCGCTTCATGACCAGCCCCAAGCGCGAGGGGGCGGGCTGGGAACCCTACCAGTGGGACGCGGCCGGCCGTCCGAAGCGCTGGCGCTACGACTGCAGCACCCCAGGCAACCGCATCTGCCGCGGCGTCTGGACCCGTCAACAGGCGCGGCACGCCGCGTGTATGGAGGCCCAATGAAATCTCTCCTGATTGCCGCAGGCTTTGCACTGGCCGGCTGCACCGTGGTCCCGTCTGGCTCTGTGCTGCAGGCCTGTCGCGTGATCGAAATTGCTGCCGCTGAAGCCGAGATGGCGCCGGCCTGGTACATCGGCGCGGGCCAAGTGCTGGAGCGCTGCGGCTTGCCTGAGGCCCGCGACCGCGCAGAGCAATCCGCATGCGCGGCCCAGCGCCGCAACGGCTACCGATGCGAGGCCCAGCCATGATCCCCGCTTTCTACACCCATCTGGCCGCTGCCGGCGCGGCCCTTGCCATCGGTGCCGGTGGCGCCTGGTGGACTCAAGGTCAGCTCTACGGCCTGCAGATCGAGCAGCTGCAGCACCAACAGACCAGCGCCGAACTCAAAACCACGCGCCAGGCAGTGGCCGACATGGCCGGATTGCAGAAAGGGATAAACGATGCACTCGCAACCTTCCAGGCCACGGGCCAGCGCAACGCGGCCGCGCAACAGGATCTTGACCGCAGCCTGCGTGACTGGCGCAGCACTGTTGCAGGCATGCGGGGCGACTTTGCCGGCCTCCCCGAGCGCATCGCTGGAGCTGCCCAGCCCGCCCTCGCTCAGTACGCCTCAACCTGCACAGCCGTACTCCAAGAGCTGGCAGACCGAGGTGGACGCATGGCAGAGCGCGGTGCAGACATCGCGCGATCGGCTGATGGCCACGCCGCTGACGCCGCGCTGATCCGGGATTCTTGGCCGAAGGTGGTGCGCTGACCGAAGTGCATTACTCCTGTGGGGGAAATAATGGATTGTTTACGATTGGCAAGAGCCTATGATCAACAGAGAATGTAACCGCTCAACGCATGAATTAGCCGTATTACTCCTATTTTTGTGCAGAACTGGCTGAGCGAATAGTCAGGCAGTGGTAATGCCTAAAAAGCGAGATTGCAATCAAGAAGAAAATAATTCCGACATAATCGGCAGCTATTTGCTCAAATTGAACTGTTCCATTGCCATTTCCGCCTGGACAGATATGCGGCGTATACGCTTGGCAATGTTCCCATTTCCATGAGTAAAAGATGGGGAAAATTATTGGCAAAACTTGCACTCCTATCCAGTCTCGCCACACGGACGGCTCAATAATACGATTGCGTATGATTTTCCAACATTTAATATTGTGGTCTGTATCTTTGCACGATAAAGGGAAGCCAACATATAGGATGAACCAAACAATACAGGCTAGCCCTAGTGACAAACCGAATCCGAATGAAAAATGTTCGTATTCCGTGGCATATACTCCCCAAAGCGATCTAATGGAATAACCTGCTTTGTTGAGCGGGAATGGAAAGCTTGTTGCGAACCGGCATAGCTGAGCGCAGATTAGTACTGTGGAAAATGTAATGAATAGGACGGCCCATTTGGATCGTTTAACTTCAAGACGGAATCTATCGCACATAGTGGTTGACATTAAGGAGTAGTGGTTTGCATAGCCCTCTGCTGCAGTAATTGGTTGGGGCGAGGCCTACGAGGTGCGGCTGCTGGCCGCGCTGATGGGGTGCACGCAGCCGCTCGAGCGATAGGCCAAGTTTTTAGTCAACAAACCACTGCATCGGGTGGTAGACAAGAGTTTTGCTTACCAGCACGCCATCACTGATCCGCACGTTTGATTGCGAGTACTGGCCCTGGGTGTTGATGGTGAAATCTGCGCTTTGCGGAGGGTTGGCCACAGCCGCGAAGTTGGCGCCCATGGAGTTGTCGATCAGAAGCTGCATTCCGCTAACGCAAATCACGCCTTGAGAAGCATCGAATTTGACGGCAACTTGGTTGCACAACACTGACCAATTGTGAGTTCCAGGCGCAGTGACAACCACTTTGACAGACGCGCCATTGTTTACCGCAGTTCGAAGGGATTGGAGTGAGCCGGCAGTGGTGTTCCCGCTTGCGTCATTCGCGTAGACCAGTGTCCACGCGTGCGATGCAGTTGCACTGAGAGTCACGGCTGCGACGGCGAGAGCTTTTCCAAGGTGCATGATTGTTTCCACATGTAAAGGAAACGGCATTGTAGGCTGGCGTCTTTCGCAAATCAGTCCTCGGGGCACCTCTCCATAGCCCAGTCCAGCGCATCAGCCGCAGTGGGGTGCGGCCCGTCGAACGCGCGGATGCCGCGCTCATCGTCCCAGGCGCCGCCCTCCCAGCGGCGCGCAGTCGGGAAGGGCAGGCGGTCGTAGTCCACGACGCAGGCGTACCAGCCCGGCGCCGTTGGCGACCCGCCCCAGGTCATGCCATCAGCCATGGCACTCAGCCTGCAGACAGTTCCAGTTGCTCGGCGCCGCGCCCTACCCAATGCCAGAATTGATTGCGGCCGTGCGAATAGCGCTGCAGTTCAAAAGTGATGCGCACTCGGCCTGCAAGCAGGGTGTCAATCTCACTGGTTATGTACTGCGGCTGCCCACGCTCGGGAGGGGGCAGCAGGCGCTGAGCTGCCGACATCTCTTCGCCGCGCACTTTTGCGATCACGCCGCGTTCGATCTGGTGTTGGTTTTGCATGGTGAGCTTCAGAAAGGGGCCGGCGACCGGTCCACGGAGACCGGGCCACAGCCGCTGTACACGCGGTCGTCTCCCGGGCCCCAGACGACGAACCAATCGCTGTGGATTTGCTCGATGCGATAGTCCTCAGGCAACCCTGGCAGCACCTGCTGTGTTGGCCAATCCAGCCATTTCGGGTAGGTGAGCAGCGTCGGAAATTCTTCGTACTTGAGCATGACGAACTCCATCAGTAGTCGAACTCGCAGGACCACTCCTGCGCGTGCCATGCGCGGTCACAGTGCTCCAACCCGCTGAACTTCATCTTGCCCGCGCACGCATAGATCAGGCGGGGCTCGAAGAGCTGGTTCTTGCGGTCGTCTCCGAGGATGCGAAGCACGGGGACGGTCCGCTTCTCGCCAGGCACGGGTGCGTGCAGCAGGTCCAGCTCGCCCCTGACCTCTTGCTGTGGTCCGCGGTGATAGCTGCGCGCGCCTGCCTCGCGGAGGATGGTGACTTTGACTTTCATGACTGTATAAATATACAGTAACACTATGCGTAAGTCAGCGTGCACTTCTACAAAGTGTTCCCCTCGTGCATCGATCGCTTCGCTTCGACGTAGGCTGCGTGAGCCTCTTCCGGGGTGTTGTACAGGCCGAGGTGATGCGTCTTGCCATGCACATGGAGAAAAGCCCGCCACCTGTTTTGGTGAGGGGAGACGCCGAGCAGTCCAGACTTGTTGCCCGCCTTGGCTGAGCGAAGGTTTTGAGTGTTGCGAAAGCGATCCGCCAAACGAAGGTTGGCGATCCTGTTGTCATCCCGGGCTCCATTGATGTGGTCGACTTGATCGGGCGGCCAAGCCCCATGAACGTAGAGCCATGCCAAGCGATGGGCGTAGTACAGCTTGAAGTTGATGCGGATTGCGATGTAGCCGCTCCGCATCTTTGCCCCCACCTGTGTCCCGGCCTGGTAGCGCCCCATGCGAACAAGGCGCTCAAATTGGCCAGTATCTGGGTCGTACTTCAGCAAAGATCGCAATTGGATGTCAGTGAGAGCTTCGCTTGTCATGGTCAGATGTCAGAGATGTAGAGAGTGAGGATGGGAAGGGCAGTAGTTTGGGTCATCACCAACGGAGGCCGCTATCTGTAATCGCTACAACACCCCACGAGAGACCGAGATCGAGCGCATGTGGCGGGTCGGCCGGCAGGCGCCACTGCCATGGTGGAAGCCGCACGTCACGCCGCTGGCCCTGGGTCCGTACATCAAGCCTGGCGGAGAGATGGAGGTGGGGCAGTGGGGCATGATCCCGCGCAGCTCGAAGACGCGGCGGCCCATGACGGCCGATGGCAAGCCGATGAGCACGAACAACGCTCGGCGCGAGACGCTGGCCAAGTCTTGGACGTTCGCACCGGCCTGGCGCGCGGGCCAGCGCTGCCTGATTCCGGTGGAGAGCTGGGTGGAGCCATACTGGGGTCTCGGGTCGCGCAATGTGTGGTGGTCGTTCCGGCGGGTTGATGGCGAGCCTGCGGCCCTGGCAGGCCTGTATTCGGAGTGGGTGGACCCAGCGACGGGCGAGGTCGTTCCCAACTACACCATGATCACGCAGCCCGCAGACGGCCACCCGGTGCTGTCGCTGATGCACCGGCCAGGAAAAGAAAAGCGGGGCGTAGTGATGCTGGAGCCTGGCGAGTGGGATGCTTGGCTGCACGGCACACCGGACCAGGCAGATGCGTTGATCGAGCTGCCGCCGCTTGGAGTGTTGTGCTCAGGTGCGGAAAAGCCGGAGGAGGAGGCGCTGCTGCCGCCTGAGCAGCTGCAGGCGCTGCGTGCGGAAACCTGAAGCGACCCGAAGTCTCACCAAAAAGACAGCCCGCAATGCGGGCTTTTTGGTGTCCAGCTTGGCGTAGGTTTTGGCGTAGGTTTCTGCAGGGAATCGCCGTTTTCAGAGGAGGCTTACGTTCTGCCATTGAACGACGCCCGCTTCTACTGGTGGATCAGCATCTTACGCGATGCCGGCATTTGACCCAATGCGGAGCGCTCCGCATCTTCAATGTCCTGTACTTGATGCCGCAACTGCATAAGCCTCTGCTTGGTCGCCTGAACCTTGGCGCCGCTGGCGCTTCGCTGTGCGCACCCGATGTATGCCCGCCTTGCATCTCTACAAAGCTGGCCAAAACCGCAAGCGGACCCCGCAAAAAAGAAGCCCGCCAGCGGTGCTGCGAGCTTGTGAATGCCTGCGACGTGCAGGCACGGGGAAGAAAAAGTCCGGTGCCCTTTTCAGGGCATGCCTATGAATTCCAGGAGGAGAACCATGAGTCAACCATAGGCCCGGCTGTTAACCGCATTTCAGCTCGTGACCGGGAGCATCGGCCCTGCCAGCGTGGAGATGTACAGCGAGATGAGGGTCACGACGGACCAGAAAAATGTGAGGAAAATATGTCGCATCACAATCCCCTTCAAGTCATTGAACAAGTGCGCGAACCGCCCGAATGCAAGCCTTCGCAAAACGTCGCAAGGGGCTGCGAGATCTGGTGCTGCGCAACTGAATGAGCTGGTAGCTGCCCCTTACCGGAAAGGCATCCAGAAGACTCCGGTGGTAGCGGGCATCAGGGTCCGGATTGAAAGACTCACTCGGTACGACTTGACTCATGCTTATCTCCATCAGCAGGGAATTGCGGGTCTCGGGACTGACGCTATTTCAACTGCTTGTGAGGCTTCCCTGTGCGAGCCAAGTAAGGGTGCTCATGTAGGTCGAGCATGCCCCGTATGTATGAGTTCTTTCGACACGGTGTCCGCTTGGAACTGCGGCCGTTGAAGGGGCAACGAAAAGGGCCCGCAAGCGGCGAAGCTGCGGGCCCTGGAAGAAAAATGCCGATGCCGTGGTGGCGTGCCTGGGGAAGGGATTTGAGAGGGAGGGAGGAGAAAGTTCCCAGGCTCGGCGGAATCCGTTGCTGGCCAGTATGCAGACCTTTTCTGAAGGAAAGCTTTACGTCGTGTAAAGAAGTTGCAGGTCTGCTGCGTGATGCAGGTGGAGCGTGGCTTGATTGCAGCCGGGTTCGCACCTGCTCCGAGCGTATAGCTGTGCATTTGCGCTGTGCATCCGCGCAGTGACGGCGGGGCGTTAACGGCTTGCGTCTGTTTCGTGCAGAGCGCTATCCCACTACTTGGCCGGATGGTCCTTGCGGTACAGCGTCCACTCTTCCATTTCCGTGCCGTTCGGCAGCACGCAGATGCCTTCCTGGCCCTGGGGCGTCTTCTCCATCCGAACTTGTCCGCCGATTTCACCGCAATAGACCGATGCGGGATTGGCCATGCCCACGGAGGGGGCGAGCTTCTGTTGGGCGCATGCGCTGAGCGCCAGGGCCACAAGCGCGATTCCTGAGAGTTCCAGTGCTTTGTTCATTGCGCCACTCTATACCTCTGGAGGTTGGGAGTGTTGTTGCGTCCGCAACCTTCAGTTTGCGATGCAAAGGTATGTCAGTGCGGCATTTTGTGCATAGAATGCTGACTCGCTAGCATACAACCCAAGAAAAGTCCATGACACCTGATTACAAGACGCTCCTGCAGCAAAAGGCAGAGATCGAAGCACGCATCGCCGAAGTCCTGAAAGCCGAAAAAGGCGGGGCCATCGCCAAGGTTCGCGAGCTCGTCCAGCAATTCCAATTGACCCAGGAAGATGTGTTCAGCACGGGCAAGCGCAAGTCGCCCGTCGGTGCAGGCGTGCCCAAGTACCGTGATCCGTCCACTGGCGCAACGTGGACTGGCCGGGGCAAGCCTCCTGCGTGGATCAAGGATGCAGTGGACCGCACTGCCTTCGAAATCTGACCAACAGCCCGCACTCGCGGGCTTTGTCTTTTCTGGCCACTTGCGCTCAGTGGGCCCACGGCAGTTCACAAGCGTCACCTTGCGCCAAGGCCGACGCTCTTGTCATGCTCTGCGCTGATTGCCTTAGCTGTGCTTGTCCGACAGGGCCGGTCCCGCGCGGCGACCATGCTTGAGGCCATGAACAAACCTACTCCCAACACCCCGGGCCAAGTGCCCACCTCGTCGTCCCGCAACCGGTTCGCCACCAAGCGAACCATGTACATCGTTGCCGCTATCGTGGCTGTGGCACTGGTGATCATGTTTGTGCCCTGGTAGGCGCGCATCGACGTCCCGCTCCCGCGCCCGCTCATGTCCGCAAGGGCATGAGAAAGCCCGTCATCTGGCGGGCTTTCGTTTTGGGGAATCGCTTGCCTCAGTGCGCGTGGTGCGCCGTGGGTGCTTGCGCCGGGGGGAGTTGGGCCAACTTCTGCGAGCAGTCGCTGCACACATGCCACGCGTGGAATTGGCGGGCTCCTGTGGCGGGTTTTTCCTGTTCGCACTGGATGCAGAAGACGGCGGGGGCCAGGTCCATGAGCCGGATCGGCTCTCGGCCTTTCTTGGGACTACGCATAGCTCTCCTTCAAAGTGTTGCTCCTCGGTATCCATTGGGCGCCGGGTTGGGAAAGGCCGGTCGTCAGCGGGCGCGCCATGGCGCAGCAGAAGCCAGCGCCATCGAGGGTGCGTGTTCAACTTACAGCCAAGCCGTCTCACGGTTGTGACTTCCGCATGACCGTGTGGGGAACGCGCCGCAGCGGTTTGACAGTGCAATTTGCGCAGTCTTAGAATTTGCCTCTTCCATTCCTGCGACCGCTGCGAGCCTGACATGAACCTGTGACGCCTTCGGACCCTAGTCCGACCGATCCCCCCGAAGCCCATTCCCGGCCCACGGCGGACGCCCGCGTCACCACCTGCATGCCCGTTGACTGCTCCGCGTTTTCTGAACGCAATCTCGCGTCGCCGTGCGGCCTCTTTATGAAAGAGTGCCCATGACAGAACCCATCGACATCCTTGCCCACAACACCGCCGCCTGGAACCTGCAGGCAGCGAAAGACTGCGACTGGTCGCGCCCGGTCGACAGCGCTGAAATAGCCCGGGCCCGTGCCGGAAGCTGGCAGGCGCGGCTCACGCCCGGCCCCTTGCCAGCGGGCTGGCTGGATGATGTGCGCGGCCTGCGCATCCTCTGCCTTGCCGGCGGCGGCGGCCAGCAGGGGCCCATTCTTGCTGCGGCGGGCGCGCAGGTCACCGTGTTCGATGCCTCTGCCGGGCAGCTTGCACAGGACCGTCATGTGGCGCAGCGCGAAGGCCTTGCGCTGACCTGCGTGCAGGGCGATATGCGCGATCTGGGCGTTTTTGCAGATGCCGGCTTCGATGTGATCTTTCACCCCATCTCCAACCTCTACGTGCCTGATGTGCGGCCCGTATGGCGTGAATGCGCGCGGGTGCTCGCGAAGGGTGGGCGCCTTCTGTCCAGCTTCTGGAATCCGGTGGTCTTCGTGGAGGACCGCGATCCCGCGTTGCGCGAGCAAGGGCTCATGCGGCCTGCGCGGCGCCTTCCGTATTCCGATGTGGTGGATTTGCCGCCCGCAGCGCTTGATGCCAAGCGGGAGCGCAATGAGGCGCTGGTGTTCGGCCATACGCTGGCCGATCAGATCGGCGGCCAGCTGGATGCGGGGTTGGTGCTGACGGGCTTTCATGAAGACTGGCAGCCCCATGCCCGTTTTGTGATCGAGAAGTTCGTGCCGACCTTCATTGCGACACGTTCGGTGAAACTCTGAAGGTACTGCTGCCTGGCCTTGACGCCCTCAGGTCGGCCTTAGGTCTCCCTCAGGTCGCCCTCAGGTGCGCAAGGCCGGTGTCCAGGGCTGTTGCTGGGCGGGTTCGGTCACGGGCTGCGCCGGCTTCGGTCGGGGTGCTGGGCCCTTGGCCTGGGACGATGGCTGGGCCTGCCGTGCTTGCTCGGCGCCGGATTTGGCCAGCAGCATCATCACGGCCATGCAGATCAGCGTCAGCATGAGCACCACGCAGATGGGGCCCAGATCCACGGAGGCGATGTCCAGCCCCTTCAGCGACTGCCAGCGTTCTGAGCGTACTTCCAGTGGTTCTTCGGGATCGGCCATGGCACCTCCACTGCGTTGAGTGTGGACACATGCTAGGCGTAAGTGAGCATGCAAACAATATGGGGACTTCGCCAGGATGTGAGGGTATACAGCAGCACCGGCTCGGTTGGCTTCACGCTGGAAGGCTCTTTCCGCTGCTGCCGTGTGACAGCTACTTGACCCACATCAACTGCACCGCCACAGCCAGGGCGATGGCCAGCAGCCCAAGCAGCACGGCCATTGCCACG
>NZ_JADDRN010000069.1:0-1030 GCF_017355445.1 Delftia sp. SD018 | reverse complement strand
GGGGCCGAAGCCGAACCAGGCCTCGGTGGCCTCCAGCAGCCGCGCCACGTTGCGGTGGCTCAGCTGCGCGCCCTTGGGGCGGCCCGTGGAGCCCGAGGTGTAGATCACGTAGGCCAGGCTGTCGGCCGAGACCTGCACCTGCGGATCGGCATCCGATTCGGCCGACAGGTCCAGCGTATCGACCTCCAGAATCTGCAAGCGGTCTGCGCTCGGAATGCGCGTACGCACTGCAGCCTGCGTCAGCACCAGGGCAATGCCGCTGTCCTCCACCATGTGCGCCAGCCGGTCGGCCGGGTAGTCCGGGTCCAGCGGCACATAGGCGCCACCGGCCTTGAGGATGGCCAGCAGGCCGACCACCATCTCCACCGAGCGCGACATGGCAATGCCCACGCGCGACTCGGGGCGCACGCCCAGGACGATCAGGCGATGGGCCAGGCGGTTGGCCTGGGCGTTGAGTTCGCCATAGCTGAGGCTTTGTGCTCCGCAACCCAGAGCGGGCGCATGGGCCTGCCGGCGCGCATGCTGCTCGATGCGGCAGTGCAGGGGATGGCTGGCGGGGAAATGCCCTGATGCCTGGCCGCTGCCCAGCAACTGCTGCGTTTGCGCGACGCCCAGTACGTCCAGCCGGCCCAGAACGGCCTGCGCATTCTGCTCCAGCGCCCCAACGATGCTTTCGATAGCCGCGTCCATATAGACGCACAGCCGCTGGGCACCAATGGACTCGCTGGCCTGCATCACGATGCCGAAGCCCTCGCCCAGATCATCGATCGATACCGTCACCGGGTAGTTGGTGCGTTCCTCGCCACCCAGGACCGTGAGGCCTTCCCAGGTTCTGGCGGCAGTGTCCACGTCCTGCGCCGCGCTGTAGCGGTAGTTGAGCAGGGTGGAGAACAGCGGCGTGCCTCCCTCCAGCGCACTGCAGCGCTGCGCCAGCGACAGCGTCGCGTGCTCATGGTGCATCAGCCCCGACAAACCCTCATGCGTCTGGCGCAGGCACTCCTGCACGCTGCGCTCTCCCAGCCGTATGCGC
>NZ_JADDRN010000068.1:0-1134 GCF_017355445.1 Delftia sp. SD018 | reverse complement strand
CCCACGGTACGGCCACCTTCGCGGATAGCGAAGCGCAGACCTTCTTCCATGGCGATGGGGGCGATCAGCTTGACGGTGATCGACACGTTATCGCCAGGCATCACCATTTCCTTGTCGGCGGGCAGCTCGATGGAGCCGGTCACGTCGGTCGTACGGAAATAGAACTGGGGACGGTAGTTGTTGAAGAACGGAGTGTGGCGACCACCTTCGTCCTTGGACAGCACGTACACCTCAGCCGTGAAGTGGGTGTGGGGCTTGATGGAGCCGGGCTTGCACAGCACTTGGCCGCGTTCCACGTCTTCACGCTTGGTGCCGCGCAGCAGCAGACCCACGTTGTCGCCAGCTTGACCTTGGTCCAGCAGCTTGCGGAACATTTCCACGCCGGTGACGATGGTCTTCTGGGTGTCGCGGATACCGACGATTTCGATTTCTTCGCCGACCTTGATGATGCCGCGCTCGATACGGCCAGTCACCACGGTGCCACGGCCAGAGATCGAGAACACGTCTTCCACGGGCATTGCAAAGGCGCCGTCCACAGCGCGCTCGGGCGTGGGGATGTAGGAGTCCAGTGCTTCAGCCAGGCGCAGGATGGCAGGTTCGCCCTTGTCGGACTGGTCGCCTTCCAGGGCCAGCTTGGCCGAGCCGCGGATGATGGGGGTGTCGTCGCCGGGGAAGTCGTACTTGGCAAGCAGCTCGCGCACTTCCATTTCGACCAGTTCCAGCAGCTCTTCGTCGTCCACCATGTCGCACTTGTTCAGGAACACGATGATGTAGGGCACGCCCACCTGACGGGCCAGCAGGATGTGCTCGCGGGTCTGGGGCATGGGGCCGTCAGCGGCCGAGCACACCAGGATGGCGCCGTCCATTTGAGCAGCGCCGGTGATCATGTTCTTGACGTAGTCGGCGTGGCCGGGGCAGTCAACGTGAGCGTAGTGGCGACCGGCCGTTTCGTACTCGACGTGGGCGGTGTTGATCGTGATGCCGCGAGCCTTTTCTTCAGGTGCTGCGTCGATCTGGTCGTAAGCCTTGGCTTCGCCGCCGAACTTCTTGGACAGAACGGTAGCGATAGCAGCCGTCAGGGTCGTCTTGCCGTGGTCCACGTGACCGATGGTGCCAACGTTGACGTGCGGCTTG
>NZ_JADDRN010000067.1:0-1275 GCF_017355445.1 Delftia sp. SD018 | reverse complement strand
CGGCCCACGAAGCTGCTCTTGCCGTTGTCGCCAGCGGCGGCCAGCTGCTCCACCTGGGCGCTGCCGCCCGTGGTGGCCGCTGCGTCAAAGCCCGTGCCGCGCACGGTGATGACCTTGATCTTGTCGCTGCTTTGCACCGTGGCAATGGCGTTGCCGGCGTAGATGGGGCGCTCGAAGGTGTCGGCGCTGTCCACCTTGGTGATGTCGCTGATCTGGGCCACGTCCAGCTTGGCGGCCACGCGCGGCGCGGCGTTCTTGCCGCTGGCGGTGGCGGGGAACAGGATGTGGCTGTAGTTCGAAGCAATCGCCAGCACTTGCGCTGCGATGTTCTCGGCCAGGCCGTCCTTCAGGCTGGCGCCATCGGCGTGGATGACCTTGGACACGCCAGCGATCTGGGCCGCAGCCTGCGCAGCGGCGCCGGCATTCTCGCCCGCCACCAGCACATGCACGTCGCCGCCGCAGGCCAGGGCCGCAGTGACGGTGTTGAGCGTGGCGCTCTTGATGGAAGCGTTGTCGTGTTCTGCAATAACGAGGGATGTCATGTCGCTGTCTTCCTTAGATCACTTTGGCTTCGTTCTTGAGCTTGCTGACCAGGGTCGCCACATCGGGCACCTTCACGCCAGCGCCGCGCTTGGCGGGCTCGGCCACCTTGAGCGTCTTCAGGCGCGGGGCGACATCGACGCCCAGCTCTTCAGGCTTGACCGTGTCCAGCTGCTTTTTCTTGGCCTTCATGATGTTGGGCAGCGTGACGTAGCGCGGCTCGTTCAGGCGCAGGTCGGTGGTGATGACGGCCGGCAGGCTCAGGGCCAGGGTTTCCAGGCCGCCGTCCACTTCACGCGTGACATTCACCTTGTCGCCAGCGACCTCGACCTTGGAGGCGAAGGTGGCTTGCGGCAGGTCGGCCAGGGCCGCCAGCATCTGGCCGGTCTGGTTGGCATCGTCGTCGATGGCCTGCTTGCCCAGGATGATCAGGCCGGGTTGTTCCTTGTCGACCAGGGCCTTGAGCAACTTGGCGACGGCCAGGGGCTGCAGCTCCTCGGTGGTCTCCACCAGGATGCCGCGGTCGGCACCGATGGCCATGGCCGTGCGCAGGGTTTCCTGGCACTGGGCCACGCCGCAGGAGACGGCGATGACTTCGGTGACCACGCCCTTTTCCTTGAGGCGAACGGCTTCTTCGACGGCGATTTCGTCAAAGGGGTTCATGCTCATCTTGACGTTGGCGATGTCCACGCCCGTGCCGTCCGACTTCACGCGGACCTTCACGTTGTAGTCCAC
>NZ_JADDRN010000066.1:0-1691 GCF_017355445.1 Delftia sp. SD018 | reverse complement strand
GACCGAGGCGCGCCCTGATCCGCAAGCGCCCTTGCCCGCTGCCGGCAGCACCGTCTCCGGCACGGTCGAACCCATGCCCGTAGTGGCAGCGGCCGGCGCCGCGGGTGCCGTCGCTGCCACTGCAGCGGCAACCATTCCCGTCAAGGCCGCGTTGGTGCCAGCCAAAGCACCTGCACCTGCACCTGCACCTGCGCCAGCGTCCGTTCACGCAGCCACGCCAGCGCCCGCCAAGCCCTCCAAGGTGGCGGCTGAAACCAAACCAGCCAAGCCCGCCAAGCCCGCCGAACCCGTCGCAAAGGCCCCGGCACCTGCCAAGGCCGCCTCGGCGGCTCTGGAGCCGGGCAACTACTACATCAACATCGGCGTGTTCTCTGAAGCTGGCAATGCCGGGCGCGTGGTGGAACGGCTGGAGAAAGCCAAGCTGCCCACGCTCAGCCAGACCCTGCACAGCAACAAGGGCGAGATCGTGCGCGTGCGCTCGGGCCCCTTTGCCAAGCAACGCAGCGCCGATCAGGCGGCCGCCAAGATACGCGCCATGGGCATGGAGGCCACGGTCTTTCACCACGCCCCCGCGGAAGGCCGCAGCGCGCGGCGCTGAAGCCTTTGCTGCCACCTGTTACTTCCGCATGCCTTCGGCTTCGCCTTGGCCCGGCTCAGCCGGGCTAAGGTATGCGGCATTGTCCGAGGCAGCGCGCCCGCGCCTGCCCTGATACTGCGCAGCAACACCCCATGAATCGAGGAGACAGACCATGCCGATGACCGCCCCCGCCCTCCAACGCCGCCTTGCCGCCCTGGCCCTGCTGGGCGCCACCACCCTGGTGGCAGGCTGCGCCGGCATGAGCAATCCTTTTGGTGGCAGCAGCGGCGGCGCGGCGCAACCGGCCCCGCGCCCCGTGCAGGTCTGCAATGCGGCATCGGCGCAGTCCTTCGTGGGCAAGAGCAATACCTCGGCCTCGCTGGAGGCCGCCCGCAAGCAGTCGGGCGCCTACATGGCCCGCGTGCTGCGCGAAGGCCAGCCAACGACGATGGAGTTCAACCAGGAACGCCTGAACCTGGTGGTCGATGGAACCGGCCGCATCGTGGCCGTGCGCTGCGGCTGATCGCCGACCGATTGCGCTGTGGCGCTGGATGAAAAAAGGACGCCGAGGCGTCCTTTTTCAATGGTCGTTGGCCCGCTCACTCCGCCAGGAACAACTCCTGCAGATCGCTGAGGAAGTCAAAGCCCCGCTCCGTGGGCACCACCCGCCCCAGGTCGCGCGTGATCAGGCCCTTGGCCTGAGCGGCGTCCAGCCCCTTGGCGATGGAGGACAGCGGCAGGCCGGTGCGCTCCATGAAGTCCTGCAGCGCAAAGCCTTCGCGCAGGCGCAGCGCGTTGAGCATGTACTCGAAGGGCAGGTCGGCACGGCGCACCTCGCCGTCCTGCGCCAGCGGCGCGCCGGCCAGGGCCTGGTCCATGTAGCGCGCGGGATCGCGAAAGCGCACCTGGCGCACGATGCGGTGCGCAAAGCTGAGCTTGCTGTGCGCGCCCGCGCCTATGCCCAGGTAGTCGCCGAACTGCCAGTAGTTGCGGTTGTGCCAGCACTGGTGGCCCTCACGCGCATAGGCCGAGATCTCGTAGCGCTGCATGCCCGCGGCAGCGGTGCGCGCGGTGATGCGGTCCAGCATGTCGTAGGCCAGGTCGTCCTCGGGGA